>JALSJA010000230.1 GCA_026989615.1 Parvularculaceae bacterium
TCCGATCCCGCAAAAACAATATGATATTGCCATTATTGGTGGCGGCATCAATGGCGTCGGCATTGCCCGTGATGCGGCCGGGCGCGGGCTTAAAACCGTTTTGTTCGAGCGTGATGATCTGGCGTCTGGCACGTCTTCGGCGTCAACCAAGCTGATCCATGGGGGGTTGCGCTATTTGGAGCATTATGATTTTGCGCTGGTGCGAAAAGCCCTTGCCGAGCGCGAAGTGATGCTGGGGATTGCGCCGCATCTGGTTTCGCAACTGAATTTTGTTTTGCCCCATATCCCTGCCATGCGTCCTTTATGGATGGTGCGCCTTGGCCTGTTTTTATATGACCATATGGGTGGGCGAAAACGCTTGCCGGAATCGCGGGCTTTGGCCTTGCATGGTGACAAAGCCGGTGAGCCGCTTCAGGACCAATATAGCCGTGGCTTTGAATATGCTGATTGTCGCGGTGATGATGCGCGGCTGGTGGTGGCCAATGCGGTGGATGCCAATCGTCTGGGGGCGGATATTTATGTGCGCATGGAGGTTAGGGCATTATCGCGCGATAATGGGCAATGGCATATTCAGGCGCAAGGACAAGCGGGCGAAAAATTTGCGTGCCGGGCGCGGGCGGTGGTCAATGCCGCCGGGCCTTGGGCCGGTCGCTTTGTGGAAAATGCTGTGGGCGAGGCTTCGCCGCGCTGCTTACGGCTGGTCAAGGGCTCGCATATTGTCGTGCCGCGCCTTTATAATCATGACCGGGCCTATCTTTTTCAAATGGAAGATGGGCGGATTATATTTGCCATTCCCTATGAGGAGGATTTTACCCTGATCGGGACGACCGATGTGGATTTTGACGGGGACCCGACAGGGGTGGCGATTTCGTCGCAGGAAATTTCTTATTTATGTGATGGGGTCAATCAATATTTTAAAACCCCGATTGGGCCGCAAAATGTTGTCTGGTCCTATGCGGGGGTGCGCCCGCTCATTGATGAAAGCAATGCGTCGGCGGCCAGCGCCAGCCGGGGCTATGAGCTGGTTGTTGAAGGGTCGGAAAATGCCGCGCCTTTGCTGCATGTTTTTGGTGGCAAATTGACCACCTATCGGCTGCTGGCCAAAGAGGTGATGGCCAGGCTTGGGGCGTTTTTTCCTGATATGGGCGCGCCATGGACGGGCTCTGCGTCCTTGCCCGGTGGGGGGTTTGCGCCGGAAGAGTTTGAAGATTTGGTCAGGGATTTTTCGGTCCGCTATGATTTTTTAACCCCCCGTGATCATCGGCGCATGATGCGGGCCTATGGGCTTGATGCGTTTGCAATGCTTGGCGCGGCCAAGACGGTGGGCGATTTGGGGCGTGATTTTGGTCATGGGCTTTATGAGCGCGAATTGCGCTGGATGGTGGACAGGGAATGGGCGCGCACAAAGGATGATGTTTTGTGGCGTCGTAGCAAGCTGGGTCTGCGCTTTGATGATGCGCAAAAACAGGCGCTCGAGGATTGGTTTATGTTGCCTGACTCTAATCCATCAATTCCAGAACGATGGTGTTGAGCAGGAGCCGCCCTTTGGCGGTAAGCGCAAAATGATGGTTGTCGATTCTGGCAAGGCCGTCTTTGATCAGTTGGTCGCGGGGTTTTGCGGGCAAGTCTTTACCGGCAAGGTTTTTATAGCGCGCAAGGTCAAGGCCCTGTTTCAAGCGCAGCCCCATGAGCAAAAATTCCGTTATCTGATCCTCTCTTGTCAGCGCTTCCATGAAAAAACGCTGGGGGGGTAGCTCTTGGGCATAATCTCTTGGATGAAGAATGGTTTCGGCGGCCATGCGCTGGGCTTGCAGGGTGACGCGGCTATGGGCGCCGGGGCCGATGCCGATGAAGTCATGGGACAGCCAATAGAGCTTGTTGTGCTGGCTTTCATAGCCGGGCTTGGCAAGGTTGGAAATTTCGTAACCCGAAAGGCCCGCCTTGGCGCAAATGTCCTGCGCCATAGCATAGAGCGTAGCTTCTTTTTCATCGGGCAAAGGCGACCATGTGCCGCGCTTTACAGCCTTTTCAAAAGCGGTGCCCGGTTCAACGGTGAGCTGGTATAGGGAGATGTGAGGGGTGTTGAAGGAAAGGGCGGTTTCCAATTCGCGCCGCCAATGTTTGGGGGTTTGGTCGGGGGTGGCGTAGATGAGGTCGAAAGAGGTGTTGTCGAAAATATTTTGCGCTTTTTCAATGGCGCGGCGGGCCTCTCTGGCATTGTGGTTGCGGCCAAGAAATTTCAAAACATCATTGTCGAATGATTGTATGCCAAGGGACAGGCGGTTGATGCCGGCATCGGCAAAGGCTTGCAATTTACCGGCTTCCGCATCGGTGGGGTTGGCTTCCATGCCGATTTCTGCACTGTCGATAAAGCCGAATTTTTTACGGCATAGGGTAATGATTTGTGCGACCTGCTCCGGGGAAAGCAGCGAGGGTGTGCCGCCGCCAAAGGACAGGCTGGTTAAAGGGCGCGGGACGATTTCGTTGGCCCACCAATTTATGTCTTCCAGCAGAGCCTGAAACAGGGCTTCGTCCTTGCCGCGTTGGCGATAAATATTGAAATCGCAATAGGGGCAAAGGCGCGTGCAATAGGGCCAGTGGATATATAGGCCTAAAGGATTGCCGGTCATGTGAAGAGAGCCTCCTGTAAGGCGTGAAAGGCTTTGGCGCGATGGGAAAAATTTTGTTTTTCTTGCGCGCTTATTTCGGCGAAGGTTTTTGTTGATCCCCGCGCCATGAAAACCGGATCATAGCCAAAGCCCTGATCGCCACGAGGGGGCCAGATGATGTGACCCTCGGCCCGGCCTTCAAATAAATGTTCTTGCCCTTCCGGGGTGACAAGAGCGAGCACCGCCACAAAGGCCGCGCTGCGGTCGGGGCTGTCTGCCAATTCCCTATGGAGCTTTGCCATGGCTTTGGCAAAATCTTTTTGACCATCCGCCTGCTCCGCCCAGCGGGCGGAATAAATGCCGGGGGCACCCTTAAGGGCGGTGACGCAAAGGCCGGAATCATCGGCCAGCGCCGGAAGGCCGGTTGCCTTGCAAGCGGCGCGGGCTTTGAGCAGGGCATTATCGGCGAAACTGTTGCCGGTTTCTTCCGGTTCTTCAAGGTCAAGGGCGCTGCCGGCAATGATTTCCACACCCAAAGGGGCAAACAGGCGGGAAAATTCGCGAATTTTGCCCTGATTATGGGTGGCGAGGATGATTTTTTTGAAAATAGATTTGTTAGCCATTTCCATCCCTTAGAGCCTATTTTCGTTTTGATGGAATCAAAACCGGGCTCTAAGCCTTTGTTTTTGAGCACTTCTTATCCGAAAACCGGCCTCATCCTGAGTTTGTCGAAGGGCCCACTTTTCGCAGAAGTGCTCCAAGTCTCTGTATCCATGGGATCTTGCCCCTAAACAATAAAAAAATATCGAAAAACGATAAAAACGCTTGATTGTTTTTCGATAATCACTTATTGATTATCAATAAGGCGGCGCTACAGCAAACCAATGGACCCCACCCTTTGTGGCGTCGTCTTATTCAAAAAAAAGGTCTTCGTCGAGCGCAAGGGAGGCGGTTTTCGGATCAGAAAGCGCAGGAACAAAAATGGTGGAAAAAACGCTGCCATCAAGCCCGGTCAGTCATGTCATTTAACTTTCGATCCTCAAACAGGAGGACCCTCATGCCCCAAATCCACAAAAAGAAAAATGATCTTATGGATCGCATTGTCAATATCGCAGCCAATTCAGCTTTTCTGGTTCCTGTGGCTGTTGGATATTTCAGTGCCCTTACCGCCGCGACCCCGTCGGTACTGGTCTGATAAAGCCTGAAGGGGGGCTTTTGCGTTTTTTCCTTCCAGTAAGGCGCGCCCCCCTTCAGGTTCATTTGCCTTTTGGGCAAATCGTGTAGAAGTTTGATATTGCCCTTGTAAGGAGGCAGGCATGGTAGACAAGACAGGCGCAGACAAGACAGGCCTTGACGACAAAATATTGGATGAGCCGCCAGCGCCGGAATTTGTTAAACCCAAGGGCGGCGATTCAGCAACTTCAATTCTGCAAACAGTGCTTCATATTGCCCGGATTATTTCCTGGATTGTGGTTGTCGTCATGGGCTTTTCCATTGCCTTTGCCGTGTTTGATGGATTGTCCGGGGGTGCGAGCGGCGATAAAAATCTGGCGGATGTTGTCAATGATTTATTGCAAGGGCTGGCTTCGGTTTTGATCATTTATATTGCCGGTTATTTATTGGGTATTTTGAAAACCATAAAAGCCGGAACGCCGTTTGAGCAGGAAAATGCCATGCGCCTGCGCAAGATTGGACGGATTATCATTACAGTGGAGGCGGTCAAATGGGCCGTTGTCCTGTTTGGCTTTTTGTTTTTTGTGCAAATTGAAACCGAAGGCGGCTATGAGGTTTATACCATTGGTGATTCCGCCATGGCCTTGTTGGCTGCCGCTATTGCTTATACCTTAGCGCGGGTTTTTGAAGAAGGGGCCCGCCTCAAGCAAGAGCAGGATTATACTATCTGATGGCCATTGAGATCAAACTCGACCGGATCCTTTTGGAGCGCGGCATGTCCCTTACCGAATTATCGGAGAAGGTCGGGGTGACGATTGCCAATTTGTCGATTTTGAAAACCGGCAAGGCCAAGGCTATACGCTTTTCCACTCTCGAAGCCATTTGCGATGTGCTGGACTGCCAGCCGGGGGATATTATGGTCTATGTGGATGATGGCAGGGGGTAGGCGGGGTTAATCCTTTGCGCCTTTATTGTTTTTCCGCTATGTCTCGGGCGATTGGTGAAAACCAGCCACGGAGCCAGACATGGGAGCCAGACATGGGAAAAGTCTTTGCAGCCTGAACACAACATATCTGAACCCCCTGCCTTCAAGGTAGGTGCGGTCGGGCAAAGCTTGATTGGTTTGACCCGTGCGGAAATGGGCGCGCGTCTGGGGGAGGATTTGGGGCTTTCACCATCACAGGCGAAAATGCGCGCCAGCCAGATATGGCAATGGATTTACAATTTTGGCGTTACCGATTTTTCGCGCATGACCAATATTGCCAAACCGATGCGGGCCAAACTATCAGCGCTATATTCTCTGGCCCGCCCGGATATGGTTGAGCGACAAATCTCCAAAGATGGTACGCGCAAATATTTACTGCGCTTTGCTCCGGGTATCGAAGTGGAAGCGGTATTTATTCCCGGCGTTGGTCGCAAAGGGGCGCTATGTGTTTCGTCGCAAGTAGGGTGCACTTTGAATTGCACCTTTTGTCATACGGGGACACAAAACCTGGTGCGCAATTTAACGCCGGCCGAGATTGTCGGGCAGGTTCTGGCCTGTAAGGACGATATAGCCGAATGGCCGTCCTCGAAAGTGGATCGGGATTTGTCCAATATTGTTTTCATGGGCATGGGGGAGCCGCTTTACAATACACAAAACACTGCCAAGGCGATTGAAATAATTGCCGATGATGAAGGGATTGCCTTGTCGCGGCGGCGGATTACGGTTTCGACTTCCGGTGTGGTCTCGCAAATGCAGGAACTGGGCGAGACAACCCAAGCGATGTTGGCTATTTCCCTGCATGCAACGAATGACGCCTTGCGCGATGAATTGGTGCCGATCAATCGCAAGCATAATCTGGCCGAACTGATGGACGCGTGCCGCAATTATCCCGGGGCCTCCAATGCAAGGCGCATCACATTTGAATATGTGATGCTGAAAGGGGTGAATGATAGCCTTGGCGAGGCTCGCGATCTGGTGCGTCTGCTAAAAGGCATTCCGGCCAAGATAAATCTTATACCGTTTAATCCATGGGAAGGCGCACCCTATGAATGTTCTGACTGGTCACAGATTGAAGCCTTTGCGGAGATTATCAATCGCGCCGGTTATTCATCGCCCATTCGCACTCCGCGGGGTCGCGATATTGCGGCGGCCTGTGGGCAGTTGAAATCCGATAGTGTGAAAATTCGGGCGAGCCAGTTGCGCAAAGAGCGAATGGGGCAGAAATAGGCGATAGCAATTTTGTGTATTGGGATGTTTTTGAGCTATTGGCATCAGCGAAAGAGTTGATTTTGGGTGGTTTTGATTTTCTGGTTAAGTCTGATAGGGTGGCCGAAACAAAAGGACCCTAAGCTATGACCAGAAAATTCCTCACCCTTCTCCTGCTGCCGTTTATCTTTGTGTCAATGACACTTACGGGGACGCTTACGGCGCAGGCCAAAAGCAATTTCACCAGTACGGACGTTGAAAATTTCCTTACCGCCATGGAAGCGGTAGATGCCGGCTATGGGCAAGTGCCAAAATTGACCGCCTATCTGGATGGCCTGGAAATGACGCTTGATTTTATTGTTAACCCCCAGGGCAAAATTATTATTTTTTCCAAGATTGCTGATGCCGCCAGAAATCTTGGAGAAGGCTTTGCTCTTGAGGAAATTGTTCAAGGCGCGGGGTTTTATACATTGGATCATTGGGCCCGTTCCGGTGATGCGATCATGGCCGCCTATATGATTGATGAAATTGGCACTGAACAGATTGAAATGCTTGCGGGTATGGAATCCATGGTTGACCAAATGCCGGAAGAAGACCGTGCAGAAACATTAATGGCCGTCCGGTTGGCGCAAAATCTTCTGTTGGTGTCCGATAGTGATGTGCAAACGCTGGCACCCTATCGCCAGCGATTGGCGGATTTGCTTAATTCGAAATAACGGTATCTATTTTATCTAGAGCCTTTTCGGTTTTGATTGAATCAAAACCGGGCTCTAAGTTTTTGTTTTTGAGCACTTCTTATCCGAAAACCGGTTCCCACTTTTCGGGAAGTGCTCTAATAGAAGAAGGGAAGCGTTTAAGGCGCTTCCCTTTTTTATGGTGAGTTTGTTTGGCCATATTGCGCTTCGAGGCGGGCTTTGGCGCGTGGGCAGATATTGACCCTGGATAGATCGCCATCGGCCCATTCCATTACTTTCGGGTCCATGACCTTGAACCAAAGGGGTGGGAAAGCTGCAAGGCCAAGACAGCCGGGATAGCCTGAAGGCAGGCGTGGCAATTCATCAAAATTGCGCAATGCCTGATAGGGGCGCAAGGGATTGGCGTGATGATCGGAATGGCGTTGCAAATGAATTTGCATCAGATTGGATACGATATGATTGGTATTCCATGAATGGCGCGGTTGGCAGGGTTCATATTTGCCATTGGGGAGTTTTTGCCGCAGCAGGCCATAATGTTCGATATAATTGACTTGGGTGAGCGCATACCAGCTTAAGAAGTGATGCAGCAGGATGAAGGGCAGGACATCAAGCCCGAGCCACAAGACAAGGCCAATGGTGATGGCGAGGGTCATGGCATAGACTTGCAATAATTCATTTTCCCAATGGAAAAATGGTTTGCCTCTGGCCTTGAGACGTTTGGCTTCCTGTTGCCAGCCGCCCTTGAGAGCGCCGGGGAGGTCGCGCAGGGCAAAAGCGTAAACGCTTTCGCCCATACGCGCAGAAGAACAATCTTCTGGTGTGGAGACTTTTACATGATGGCCGCGATTATGCTCAATGCAGAAATGCCCATAGCCGCTGACGGCCAGTGCCATTTTGGCCATGAAGCGATCCAGCCGGTTGGGTTTATGGCCAAGTTCATGGGCAATATTGATGGCATTGCCATTGGCGGTGCCGACGCCAATGGCGAGAATGACAATCGCCCACCATGGCAGGTCCTGCGTGCCTACAAACCATGCGGCAAAGAAAAATCCGATATAGGGCAGGATCACCATGAACCAGACCATGCGCCGGTAAAACGGGTCCCTGGTCATGGCCGGGACGACTTCTTCAGGGGGGTTGAACGGGTCTTCGCCGATGAGGCGGTCGAGGGTGGGGATTACGCCAAACAGGTGGATTGCAGGGATCAGGGTGGTCAGGGGATTGCCGGTCTGGAAGTAAAGCCAATAGCTGAACAGGGGCACGAAAATATTGACCGGGCCCAATAGCCACATCCAGCGCTTATGGTCTTTCCACGAGATCGTTTTGCCGTCTTTATCGGTTGCTGTGAAAACTGCCATGGGTCATACCTTTTATTGTATTTGCTGATGGGCGCAGGGCGGATAGAAACACAAAGAGGGGCACAAAAGCGGGGGGCATAAAAGCATAATGACAATCACTATAGCAAAGAATGTTGTCAGTGACAACATTAAAAAATCAGGATAAAAGACTGCAAGCCGCTCAAGGGTCTGACCCTGACGGAAAGCAAGCAGGGGCCAAAGGACGCCGGGGAATTTATGTCGCAATCATCCTATCATCACGGCAATTTGCGGGAGGCTTTGCTGGAGCGCGCCGTGGAGGTTCTCGGGGAGGTGGGGGTTGAAGGCCTCTCTTTGCGGGGGCTTTCACGGGATTTGGGGGTTTCGCATGGGGCGCCGGCGCGGCATTTTTCCAGCAAGGGGGAATTGCTGAGTGCCATTGCCAAAGAGGGCTATCGGCGGATGACGGCGGCGGCGCTGATGGCGGCCGAGGGCAAGACAAGCGCCGTTGAGCGTTTGCGGGCCATGGGGCGGGCTTCGGTGCGATGGGCCATGCGCAATCGGGCGTTTTACAGTGCGATTATGAACCCCGATGTTAATCGCTATGGGGATGAAGGGTTGCAGGCCTCCTTGCAGGATTATCTGGCGGTGGTGCGGGCGGCCTTTGAGGCGGCGCAGGCGGAGGGCTGGAAACCCAAACACAAATTGCAGGCCCTGCAAATATTTGGCATGGCAACAACGATCGGGGCGTCGATTATTTTTTCTGATTATTTGAAGAGCAATTTATTTGGTGAGCTCAATGATGAAAAGCTGATTGATGAAATCATTGATCTTGTGATACCGCCTTTATAAAAGCGGAGGCTGGATTCAAGGAAAAGGTGCATGGCCAAAACTGAAGCAATTAGAAAAGTGGTGCTGGCCTATTCGGGGGGGCTTGATACTTCGGTTATTCTGGCGTGGTTGCGCGAGCATTATGCTTGCGAGATTGTGACCTTCACGGCGGATTTGGGACAGGGGGAGGAGCTTGCGCCAGCGCGCGAGCGGGCCGAGCAATTTGGCGTACAGGAAATTTTTATTGAAGATTTGCGCGAGGTTTTTGTACGCGATTATGTCTTCCCCATGTTGCGCGCCAATGCTGTTTATGAGGGGCAATATTTATTGGGTACGGCGATTGCCCGGCCTTTAATAGCCAAGCGTCTGGTCGAGATTGCCGAAGAGGTTGGCGCCGATGCCATTGCCCATGGCGCGACGGGCAAGGGCAATGACCAGATCCGCTTCGAGCTGTCGGCCTATGCGCTTAATCCGGATATCAAAGTGATTGCGCCGTGGCGGGAATGGGATTTAACCTCGCGAACGAAATTGATTGAATTTGCCGAGCATCATCAAATTACGGTGCCCAAAGACAAAAGAGGCGAGGCGCCGTTTTCGGTGGATGCCAATCTTTTGCATACTTCGTCGGAAGGCAAAATTCTGGAGGACCCGGCAAAGCCTGCGCCGGATTTTGTCTATTCGCGCAGCGTCGATCCGCTGGCGGCACCCGATGAGCCGCAAGAGATTGAGATTACTTTCAAGGGCGGGGATGCGGTGGCGCTGAACGGGGAAGCCTTGTCGCCGGCATGCCTTTTGGCGGCGCTGAATGATCTTGGCGGGCGTCACGGGATTGGTCGGCTCGATCTTGTGGAGAACCGGTTTATCGGCATGAAGTCACGGGGGATTTATGAAACGCCGGGGGGTACGATATTGCTGGCGGCCCATCGCGGGATTGAATCCATCACGCTCGATCGCGGGGCCATGCATTTGAAAGACGAGTTGATGCCGCGCTATGCGGCGCTGGTTTATAATGGTTTGTGGTTTTCTCCGGAACGCGAAATGTTGCAGGCGGCGATGGATCACTCGCAAAGATTTGTGGAAGGCGATGTGCGTTTGCGGCTCTATAAGGGTCAAGCGCAAGTGATTGCCCGCAAAAGCGGTAAATCGCTTTATTCAGAAGCGCAGGTAACCTTTGAAGATGATGCCGGGGCCTATGACCAGAAACATGCGCAAGGCTTTATTCACCTTAATGCCTTGCGGTTGAAGCTGTTGCAGCGCCAGCGCGGGGAATAGTTTAATTCCCCGGTAGCAAATCATCCATGGCAATGCTTTGGGCCATGATGATGCGGCCTGTTTCATCCATGATATTCAAGGTGACCCGGCGGGCCTGCCAATCAAAATCTATCGCGCCGAAATTGACCTCAAAATAATTATCCCCCATGCGATAGGGGCCATATTCCTGTTTCAAGTTTTCCGGTTTGACCCAGGCCGATAAAGGCAGGTTTAAAGATGATGATGTAATTTCATAAAGTGGATAGGACAGGGCCATATTGTTTTTATAAAGCCCGGCGGCGTGACGATCCCCGGACAGGAAAATGACGCCATTGGCACCGGAAGCGTTTATGGTGTCGTAAAGCCTTTGCCGCTCCAAGGGGAGTTGACGCCATGCCTCATAGCCGTGGCCATCGGCGAGGACCTGTATGGACGAGACGATGAGGCGTATATCGGCAGGCTTTTCCAGTTCCGCGCGCAGCCATTGCCATTGCTCTTCTCCGAGCATTGTCTTGGCCGGGTCCGGGTCCGGAATATAGCGCTCCTTGCCTTTGGCGCCACGCTCGTCAGTGGGTTTTAGGGGGGAGCGGAAATAACGTGTATCGAGCATGATGATTTGCACTTGCTTGTCATCTTCCATGCCGATAATGCGCGAGGAATATATGCCCGCATGCTGGCGCTGGGGGTCATCTTCCGGCACCGCCCAGACATAGTTGAATAATTTTTCGGACGCTTCGCGGCCAAAAAAATCGGCGCCCATATCGTTGAGGCCGAAATCATGATCATCCCAGACGCTCAAAACCGGCGTGGTTTTGCGAAATTCTGCAAAGCCTTTGCTGGCGGCAAGCTTGCCATATTGATCGCGCAATTCCGGCAGGCCAGGGTCTTTGGTTTTCACATCCCCATAGACATTATCGCCAATGAACAAGAAGGCATCGCTTTTGGCCTCGGCCACGCGGCTCCATATGGCGTCGCTTTTTTCAGCGGTGTAGCAGGATCCAAATGTGATGCGGGTCAAGGTTTTATTGGTGTTCAAGGGTGCCGATGGCATCGGGACAGGATTGTAAAAACCCGGCTCCCAAGGGGCGGGGGTCATGGCCTCTTGATTATTGGCCGGATCGATTTTTTGCGTGCTTGGGGCCTGGGTGTCAGTGGTGGTGGCGCAGGCGACCAGAAATAGTGCAAGACCGGTGCCGGCAAGAAGTTTTTTATAACGCATGGATTTTATCTCCCAAGAATAAAACGAATTTACTGTGCCCCGACGGTTTCTTCGGCAGGGCTATCGCTGCGCAAATCACCTTCCATATTGGCCGCCACCCAGATAAAGGCGGACCACAGGGCGACATTTTGTTGAATATCCTCAAGTTTGATTTTGTCAAAAGTGTCATTGGCGGTGTGGTGCAGGTCGAAATAGTCCGAGCCATCCTGATCAAGACGGAAGGCAGGCACGCCCAAGGCGCTTAACGGGATGATGTCCGGCCCGCCACTGGTTTGGTTATTGCCTTCGGCAAGGGTGAAGCGGGCAAAGAGATGGCGGAAGGCTGCGGCATAATGCAGTTTTTCTTCCGCAAAATTGGTGCTGATGCGCCAGATTTTGCCGCCGCCAAAATCGGATTCACTGGCGATGAAATGTTTGTCCAACTCGTCCTTATGGGCCTCGGCATAGGCGCGGGCCCCCACAAGGCCAACTTCTTCAGAGCCCCAAAGGACAAGGCGAATGGTACGCTTTGGCTTGCGGTTCATTTTTTTGACCAGATGGGCGGCGGCCATGGTGATGCCAACGCCGGCACCATCATCCACCGCGCCCGTGCCCAGATCCCAACTGTCGAGATGGCCGCCAATGACCACAAGCTCATCGGTACGACCGGGAATTTCGGCAATGACATTGCCGGATTGAACGGGGCCGAGATTCTCGACATCAAGCTCTATATGGACGCGGACCGGGCCGCGCTTCAAGGCCCGGGCCAATTGATCCGCATCCGGAGCAGAAAGGGCGGCGAAGGGGACGCGCGGGGTTTCGGCGGTAAAGCGGGTGGAGCCGGTATGGGCGAAGCGGTGACTGCTGGTGCCAACCGAGCGAATAAAGGCAGCGGCGGCACCGCGCTTGGCGGCTTCATTAGCGGTGGTGCGGCGCTTGCGCACGGCGACACTATAGCCAGAGCCATCTTGGGAGCGGGTCATGGTCTCGTCGATGAAAATGATTTTCCCCGCATAGCCCTCCAGAGGTGAATCGAGGAAATCTGCAAAGCTTTCAAAGCGCACGACCTCTCCGGTGACGCCGCCCTTGGGGGTTGGCACCGAGCCACCCAAAGCGGTGATAACCAGCGGTTGCGGGAAGGGACTGACAATGGCGGCGCTTTCAGAGCGGCGCACCCAGCGATCGACCTCGAATGTTTCTACACGGACATTTTTGAAACCCATTTTCTTCAGGCGCTTTACCGCCCAATCCCGGGCGCGGGCTTCTTGTTCGCTACCGGCCATGCGCGGGCCGATTTCCGTGGTCAGACTTTCAATGATTTCATAGGCGGTTTCGTCTTGAAAACCTTTTTCTATCAGCTTATTGGCCTGGGCCACGAGCTTGTTGTCAAAGCGGTATTCTTCATCGGCGGCAAAAGAAAGGGGCGTGATGAAGAGGCACAAAAGGGCGAGAAAAAGGGCGCGAAACGGCATGGGGAATATGTCTCCTAAGGATCTGGCGTTTGAACGCTTGCAGTCTATCGGTTGGGCTCTTATGGGTCAAAGAAATAAGGAAGGATGA
>JALSJA010000231.1 GCA_026989615.1 Parvularculaceae bacterium
TTGAGTCAGACTCTAAGCCACAATAGCAGCAATGATAAGCGTCAAACCACCTTGGATAATGTTAAACCAAAACATAGTTGCCCCCCATCACAACCCCTCATTCGCTTTCTTAACCGCTTCCGCCTCAAGATAAAGCGCCGAGCCCATTTCCTTATATTTCGCGCTCATCTCTTTCATGCCTTGCTCACGGGTCACGCCCTCTCCCTCGACAGGCTCAGGATGAGGGCTGTTTTTTGCCTGCAAGTTCAGCGCTTTTTTCTCATTGTCTGATAACCCTTCCGCATAATCGCGCACATCTTGGGTGATTTTCATGGAGCAGAATTTTGGCCCGCACATGGAACAGAAATGCGCGAGCTTATGGGCTTCCTTGGGCAGGGTCTGGTCGTGAAAATCGCGCGCGGTTTCCGGGTCGAGACTTAGATTAAACTGGTCCTGCCAACGAAACTCGAAACGCGCGCGGGACAAAGCATCATCGCGCACCTGCGCGGCCGGATGGCCCTTGGCGAGGTCCGCTGCGTGGGCGGCAAGCTTATAGGTGATGACACCGACTTTTACATCATCGCGGTCCGGCAGGCCTAAATGTTCCTTGGGCGTTACATAGCACAGCATGGAAGTCCCGAACCAGCCGATCATCGCCGCGCCAATGCCGCTGGTGATATGGTCATAGCCGGGCGCAATGTCCGTGGTCAGCGGCCCCAGCGTGTAGAAGGGCGCTTCGCCACATTCACGCAATTGCTTTTCCATATTTACTTTAATCTTGTGCATGGGCACATGGCCCGGCCCTTCAATCATCACCTGACAGCCCTTGTCCCAGGCGATTTTGGTCAGTTCGCCCAGCGTCTCCAGCTCGGCAAATTGTGCGCGGTCATTGGCGTCGGCAATAGAGCCCGGGCGCAATCCATCGCCCAGACTGAACGACACATCATAAGAGCGCATCAAATCGCAAATCTCTTCAAAATGGGTATAGAGGAAACTCTCCCGGTGATGGGCCAGCATCCATTTGGCCATGATCGAGCCGCCGCGCGAGACAATGCCGGTGACGCGATCGGCGGTCAGGTGAATATAGGGCAAGCGCACGCCCGCATGGATGGTGAAATAATCAACCCCCTGCTCGGCCTGCTCAATCAACGTGTCGCGAAAAATTTCCCATGTTAAATCTTCGGCCACACCGCCCACTTTTTCCAGCGCCTGATAGATCGGCACGGTGCCGATGGGCACCGGCGCATTGCGGATGATCCATTCGCGGGTGTTGTGAATATTGCGGCCCGTGGACAAATCCATCACCGTGTCCGCGCCCCAGCGAATGGCCCAGACCATTTTGTCGACTTCCTCTTCAACGCTGGACGTGACCGCTGAATTGCCGATATTGGCGTTGATTTTGACGAGGAAATTGCGGCCAATAATCATCGGCTCGGCTTCCGGATGGTTGATATTGGCAGGGATAATGGCGCGCCCTTTGGCGATTTCTTCGCGAACAAATTCCGCCGTCACGAAAGGCGGGATATCCGCGCCAAAACTTTCGCCCAGCCCCACGGTCTCCTCGGCCCTGTCGAGCATTTTCTGGCGGCCAATATTTTCGCGAATGGCCACATATTCCATTTCCTTGGTGATGATACCGGCGCGGGCAAATTCGATTTGCGTGACAGGCCCATCGCCCTTTGCCCGCAAAGGCTTGTGCTTTACCGGAAAGGCGCGGGCGAGATATTTGCCGGACGCATTATTGTCCTCATGCCTGATCTCGCGGCCCTCATATTCCTCTATGGCGCCTTTTTGTGCGCGCTCTAAAATCCATGACTGGCGTGCCCGTGACAGCCCCGCTTCCACATCAATTGTCACATC
>JALSJA010000232.1 GCA_026989615.1 Parvularculaceae bacterium
GGGCTATTTGTTGCACTGCAACATATTGTTCCGGGCAGTGAAAAACTGTGTCTGTAGCACTAACGAATTGAAATTACGCCCAAAAATGAAACATGGGCACCGAACGCTAGGAGAAATATCATGGCCACCAGAAAATCGACGGGCAAAACAACCCGCAAAACAGCCACTAAAAAAACGGCTACTGTTGAAAATTTTGCAGATTTCACAAAATTTGCTGATCTGAATATACCGACCCCAGAAGCCTTTCAGGAGGGTTTTGAAAAAATGACCGAATCTTTCGGTGATATTGGCGAGATTAGCAAAGCCAATGCTGAAGCAGCAATTGAAGCAGCACAGATTTCGGCCAAAGGCATGGAAAATGTGTCCCAGGAAGCGGCTGCCTATGGCAAAGAAATGTTCGACAAAAGCGTTGAGGCTGCCAAAGCCCTGACCACCGCGAAAAGCCCGCAGGAATTCATTGAATCGCAAACCGAATTCACCCGTTCGGTGATCGAATCGCAAATGGCACAATTTGCCAAAATGACAGAGCTGATGACTGGCGTGACCAAGCAGGCCGCCGAGCCTCTGGCCCAGCGCTATACGGCTATGGTCGACAAGGCCCAAAGCTTTCGCGGCTAATTTCTGGCAATAATTCTATAGAGAAAGGCACGCCTCGGGGTGTGCCTTTTTTTGTGTTAAGGCCAGCGGTCGCCCCCGTCTTTTGGTGAGGCCCGTGGGCGGTCCTCGGGCTTTTTGTGCCGGACACGGGCTTGCCGCCCCGTCACTTTTGGGCCAGCCTTCCCAAAAGGCCTATTAAATCTCTGAAACCTTGGAAAAAAATATTCAAACTCCACATTAACGACATCATGTTAGAATAGTATTATGGGGCCAACCCCCTATATGCTGATGTCAGTTAAGGTAGACCTTTGTTAAGAATTAGCGGACCGATGAGAGCTGAGCGTAACGACCACAATTCCCCTGATCGCCATTCCATCCGGTGTGGCAATGAGGATGATCGCCCGGACGAGCATGAACAGGGCGAGACCGGCACGCTGGTCAGGGAAAAGACCAAAACCAAGCGGCCCTCGCTCTATAAGGTGCTGTTGCTGAATGATGATTATACGCCGCAGGAATTTGTGGTCTGGCTTTTACAATCGGTATTCAATCGCAGCCCTGAAGATGCCATGCGGATCATGCTCCATGTGCACGAAAATGGTGTCGGTATTTGCGGGGTTTATACGTTTGAGGTGGCAGAGACCAAAGTGACCCAGGTGATGGAGTTATCGCGGCAGAATCAACATCCGCTGCAATGCACGATGGAAAAAGAGTAAAGAGGGAGTAGCAGGAGAACGAAATGGCAATTTTTAGTGAGACCCTCGACAAAACAATCCACCGGGCAATTGCGCTGGCGACCATGCGCAGTCACGAATTGGCAACGCTTGAGCATTTGCTGCTGGCGCTGATTGAAGACCCCCATGCCAGTGCGGTGATGAAAGCCTGCAATGTCGATCTCGATATTTTGCGTGATAATCTGCAGGATTATCTCGATGATGATTTGCAAACCCTGATTGTCGAAGGGGTGGAACAGGCCAAGCCAACGACCGGTTTTCACCGTGTGGTGCAACGTGCTTTGATCCATGTGGAAACATCAGGCCGCACGGAAGTGACCGGCGCCAATATTCTGGTGGCCCTGTTTGCCGAGCGCGAAAGCCATGCCGCCTATTTTTTGCAGGCGCAGGATATGCGCCGCTATGATGCTATCAATTACATCTCCCATGGCCTTGCCAAAAATCCTGCCAATAGTGAACCGGTCTTGCCCGAAGGGGTTGATCAGGATGAAGATGGGGGGGCGCAAA
>JALSJA010000233.1 GCA_026989615.1 Parvularculaceae bacterium
CATCATTGGTCAGCACCATGCCACCGCGTGGTCCGCGCAGGGTTTTATGGGTGGTGGTGGTGGCCACATGGGCATGATCGAGCGGGTTCGGGTAAAGTCCCGCCGCCACCAGACCGGCAAAATGCGCCATATCCACCATCAGGATTGCCCCCACATCATCGGCGATTTTGCGAAAGGCTGCAAAGTCAATGACCCGGCTATAGGCCGAGCCACCGGCAATAATGATTTTCGGCTTATGCTCTTCAGCCAGACGCGCCACTTCTTCCATATCAATCAGATGGTCATCTTCACGCACCGAATAATGCTCGGCATTGAACCATTTGCCCGATTGATTAACCCGGCTACCATGAGTCAAATGTCCGCCTGCGGATAAATCCATTCCCAAAAATGTATCGCCGGGCTTCATCAGGGCCATAAACACCGCCTGATTGGCCTGCGAGCCCGAATGGGGCTGGACGATGGCTTCACTGCAATCAAACAATTTGCAGGCGCGCTCAATAGCGAGGCGCTCAATCTCGTCGACAAATTCACAGCCGCCATAATAGCGCCGCCCGGGATAGCCCTCGGCATATTTATTGGTGAGCACCGATCCTTGCGCTTCCAGTACCGCTTTGGAGACAATATTTTCTGAGGCGATCAGTTCGATCTGTTGTTGCTGGCGGGTCAACTCGCGTTCAATGGAGGAAAAAACATCCTTATCGCGCGTGACAAGATTGCTTTCAAAAAAACCGGCCAAATGGGCAAAATGATCTGACATGCGAAGGGGCTCCCGAGAATTGATGAATCTGGCTTTGCTGTATAGAGCATTGAGACAAAGCGACAAACAATAAAAACGCTAATCAGCCAATTCTTCGGCCCGGTCTCTGGCGGCTTTAAGGGCCTTTTTGATGAGCGCGCGCAGGCCCGCTTCTGCGTCCAGAACTTCAAGGGCGGCGGCTGTCGTGCCCCCCGGGGATGTCACCGCCTCGCGCAAATTCCGTGGCATCTGGCCGCTCTGGCGCAAGAGATTGGCTGATCCTGCCAGCATTTCAATCGCCAGCGTCTTGCTCAAATCCGGCGCAAGGCCCAAATCCTCCCCTGCCTCGGCCAGGGCTTCGGCGAGCAGAAACAGATAGGCCGGGCCGCAAGCGGAAATCGTCATGGCGCTATCGAGCGCCTCCTCGCTATCGACCCAGAGGGCTACGCCACTGGCGGCCATCAAAGTCTCGGCTGCGCCTTTGTCTCCGGCATTGGCCGCGTCATTTGCTATCATCACCGAAGCCCCCTGCCCGATAGAAGCCGGCAGATTGGGCATGACGCGGATGATACGCGCTGGTGTCGGGAAAGCTGACTTTAAATGCATAGCCATGGCTGCCAACGATGTGCCTGCCGCCACGGAAACAAACAAAGTCTTGCCTATATCCGGCCAGCCAAGCCCCGGCAAAATGCTCGCCATTTGCTGCGGCTTGAAGGCCAGCACACAAATATCGTAAGGCTGGTCCTGTTCGGGGTTAAGCGGCAAATCATGACTGGCGCAAAGAGAAATAATCTTATCGCTGGCATTGGGGTCAATGACTGCCGAGCGGGGGCCGTCAAGCAGATCCGCCTCCAGCCAGGCGCGCAGCAGTGCCCCGCCCATGGTCCCGGCGCCCAGCAATAGAAGGGAAAATTTCTGCCCCATCAGGCGTTGCCGGCAACCTCGAACAGCGAGGCATTCAACGCCTCTTCTGCCGTCTTGCCGCCCCAGATCACATAGTTGAAGGCTGGATAGAATCTTTCAAATGCTTCCGAGGCCCCGCGCAGGAGAATTTCCGCCTGTATCGGGTCAAAATCTGCTGCCTCGGACAATACCGTGCCATTGCGATAAACGATACTGTTATCATCCGACCACAGATCAAAATGCCCAAGCCAGACCCGTTCATTGACCAGCGCCATCAGGCGACAAACCTCTTGATATTTTTCTGCAGGCACTTTCAATTCCAAAGGCGCGCCCATTTGCAATACGCGCATATCCTCACGATAAGCAAACCAGACCGCCATATCACGCCATAGCCCGTCCACATTGACATGCAATTCGCCATCATCAACGCGTTCTGAATTCATTTGTGAATTGCGCGCCACATCTTCAATCACATCCAGCGGATCGTTGAGATCGGGGCTTTCGTCAAAATGCTGCATCACCATCAGGTAAAGTCCTTTATACGGCTTCATCCTGCGCTTCTTATCGCCAGCTATTTGCTTAAAAACGCAAGTCCTGATGATAGCGGGGCGAGTCGCAGCCCGCTTCAATGATTCGCCACCCGCGAATCGGCTTTTGGGGAAAATTTCACTAAAATAGCGGCTTTTGCCACCAAGAAACGACAAATGGCCCTATTTTTTGGTCGATTTGCTACCCTGCTTTTCCAGAATTTCCACACGGGCCTTAAGGGCCTCAACCTCGTCACGGGCACGGGCGGCCATTTCCTTGACCGCCTCAAATTCCTCACGGGGGACCATATCCTGCTCGGAAATAAAACGTTGCATCTGGCTGCGAAAAACCGTTTCCGCCTCGCGGCGAACCCCGTCTGCGGCGCCGACGGCCTCGGTCATGGCTTTTCCGACATTGTCCAATATGGGATTACGGCTCTGCATATTTGTATTCCTTATGTTTGCCCCTTATGTAGGCCAAAGACCCGCATTTTGCAAAGCCAATTTGAAAAGGACCGCCTCATGGCCACGCAGCCGCTCATTCTCGTTGATGCCGATGCCTGTCCGGTCAAAGAGGAGATTTACAAGGTCGCTTTACGCCACGCGGTCGCCGTCGAGATTATCGCCAATTCCTATATGCGTGTGCCCGACCATCCGCTGATTTCCCGCCATATTGTCAGTGCTGATTTTGATGCGGCTGATGATTTTATCGCTGAAAAAGCCGGGCCCATGACGATTGTCATTACCGCCGATATTTTGCTCGCCGAGCGCGCTTTGAAAAAAGGCGCTGATGTGATTGCTCCCAATGGCAAGCCGTTTACGGAAAACTCCATCGGGGCGGCAATTGCGACCCGCGCCATCATGGCTGATTTGCGCGGTGGTAGCGAGCAAAGGGTAGCATTTCCAAGCGAAATGGGCACTGGTTCGCGTAAAGGAAATGCGGCAAAATTAAAACCCGGCGCTTTTTTGCGATTCACACAAACGCGAAAAGGCGCAAGCGGGCCACCACCCTTTTCCAAACAGGATCGCTCGCGGTTTTTATCCGCTCTTGACGAAACCTTGGTGCGGTTGAAGGCGGTGCCTACCGGGGCTACACTCACCAAAAGGCCATAAAGGACCAAACGACATCATGACTTTTCTCGCCCTCGCCTCCCTGCCTTATTTTGAAATGGATCCGATTGCCTTGCAGATCGGGCCGATTGCCATTCGCTGGTATGCCCTTTCCTATATTGCCGGAATTGTCGGTGGCTGGTTTTATATTGCCCACCTGCTCAAACATCCGACACTCTGGCGCAATGACTTGAACGGCGTAATGAGCGGGCAGCCGCCCATGAGCCGCGACCAGCTTGATGATCTCGTCTTCTGGATCACGCTTGGTATTCTTCTTGGCGGACGGCTTGGCTATGTGACTTTCTATGAGCCTGACCTGTTTTTAAAGCCCTGGGAGCCATTGATGACCGGACAGGGGATACTGCAAACCCTGCTTGGTTGGATATATATTCCCCCAGCCATTATGGTTTGGCATGGGGGGATGAGTTTTCATGGGGGGCTGATCGGGGTTGCGCTGGCGGGCTATTTTTACTGCCGCAAAAACGGGCTTGGCGTTTTGCGCGTTGCCGACCTTCTGGCACTGGCGGCCCCTATCGGCCTGTTTTTTGGACGCATCGCCAATTTCATCAATGCCGAGCTTTATGGCCGCCCCACCGACGGCCCTTTGGGCATGGTGTTCCCCGAATATTATGATTATGGCCGCGATCAATGGGTTTATGCCGACGATGCGGTGGCCCGCCATCCCAGCCAGCTTTATGAAGCAGCCCTTGAAGGGCTGGTCCTGTTCATGATTCTGGTCATTGCCTCGCGGGTCTGGAATATTTTGAGACAGCCCGGCGCGGCCACCGGCATTTTTCTCATGGGCTATGGCATTGCCCGCACCATTGTCGAAAATTTCCGCGAGCCCGATGCCTTTATGCCGGACTTCCCCCTCGGCCTGACCATGGGCATGATGCTGTCTTTGCCAATGGTCATTCTTGGCCTCTGGCTGTTTTTGCTGAATCGCAGACCCGCCAAACCAGCCCCGAAACAGGACATCAAGGCCAAATCGTCCCTGAGTGGTGACGTGGTTGATAGCAAGGCTGGCCATAATTCTCCCGGATCCAAAAAAGAGCCGAATGAAAACAGCCAGGAAGATAAAGTCACGCCTTCCAAATCCACCAAATCTTAAGGCCTTTTTCTGTCCAATAGCCTTTTGCCTTATGACCCGAGGATGACCGAGGCCCGCCATGACCACGCCCCCATCAGGTTCCCCCACCGGCCAGCAGCCCGAAGCGGCCCATGCGCCGACCCCTTTGGAGGAGCGCCTCATTCGCCTGATTGAGGATCATGGCCCCATTCGCATAGGCGATTATATTGCTGATGCCTTGGGTCATCCGCAATATGGATATTATATCAGCGCCGCCCCCTTTGGCGCAGACGGCGATTTTACCACCGCGCCGGAAATTTCGCAGATTTTTGGTGAACTCATCGGCGCATGGCTCATTCATTCCTGGGAGGAAATGGGCTCGCCCTCCTTGTTCAATCTGATCGAGCTTGGTCCCGGGCGCGGGGTGTTGATGCAGGATATTTTACGCACCGCCAAAATCAAACCGGCTTTTTTAAAAGCCATGCGGGTCTATATGGTCGAGACCTCTGGTCGCCTGCGCTATGAACAACAAAGACGCATGCAGGATTTGGGGGTGCCGGTAACATGGGCGAGCGATCTTTATGATATTCCCGCCGCCCCAAGCCTGTTTGTGGCCAATGAGTTTTTCGACTGCCTGCCAATTCGCCAATTTGTGCGGGAAAAGCAAGAAGGCAAATGGCGTGAGCGGCTGGTCGGTTTTAACGGCCAAAATGGCGAGCGGCGTCTGTGTTTTCTCCTGTCTGACGAAATTTACGATACGCCCGAAGGGGCCCCCCAGGGCAGCAAGCCGGGTGACTTTTTCGAGACCTGTGATGCAGGCCGCGAGATTGTTCATGCGCTGGCGTCACGCCTTAAAGAATATAAGGGCCGCGCCCTGATCATTGATTATGGTCATGGACGCTCCGGCTTTGGCGATACTTTGCAGGCGCTGCGCCAGCATCGATATTGGCATCCGCTGGCCACGCCGGGGGAAGCCGATGTGACAGCCCATGTGGATTTTGGGGCGCTTGCCCGCGCCGGGCGCAAGGAAGACATTCTTGTTCACGGGCCGGTTCTGCAAGGGGCATTTCTCGCCCGTCTTGGCATTGAATTCAGATTGCAACGGCTTTGTGAAAAAGCGAGCGCCAAAAAGGCCAAGACCTTGCGCGCCGGCGTCCATCGCCTCATCCACCCCGATGAAATGGGCGCGCTTTTCAAAGCCATGTGTTTGTCGTCGCCTGGGCTTGCGGCACCGGCTGGTTTTGGCGGATAATTCATATGCCGGAATTTCTTACCCACCCTTTGCTTGACCTGCCGAATATTCGGCACGGGTTTTTTGGTCGTAAGGGCGGGCACTCCAGCGGTGTCTATACCAGCCTGAATTGCGGATTGGGGACTGATGATGACAAGCAAGCCGTCGCCAAAAATCGGCGGGCCGTCGCTGCGGCCATGGGCGCGCAACATCTTGTGACCGCAGCGCAATATCATTCCGCCGATATTTTGCTTTTGGAAGAGGCCCCAAATAGCCCGCCCCGTTGCGACGGGCTGATTACCCGCGCCAGTGATTTTGCCCTTGGCGCTTTGGCCGCCGATTGCATGACCATATTGTTTGCCGACAGCCATTCCGGGCTTATTGGCGCTGCCCATGCGGGCTGGCGCGGGGCGCTTTTGGGGGTGCTGGAAAATATTGTGCGCCACATGGTTTTGGCCGGTGCCCGACACCAAACCATCAGGGCGGTTTTTGGCCCCTGCCTGCGGCCTCCGGATTTTCAAGTCGGCGAGGATTTGCTGGCGGCTTTCACCGGCAAAACCCCGAAAGCGGAAGCGTTTTTTACCCCTGAAAGCAGCGGCGGCAAATATCAGCTGGATCTTGTGGGCTATGGCCGTCTGATGCTGGAGCAAGAAGGGCTTGATCCCGACCATATTGGCGATATTGGCCATTGCACCCTCGCCAAGCCGGACCAATATTTCTCCTATCGCTATGCCAAAGCCCATAGTCATGGGCTATGTGGTCGCCATATTGCCGCAATCGCCAGAAAATGATCTGGGCCGGCTAAATCATGACTTGCGGTTTGCAGCAAAAAACTTCAAAACCCGCCCATCGCATTGACCAGATCAGCTTCAGGGCCCATCATGAAACTCATTTCCGGCAACAGCAATCTCACCCTCTCCAAGGCCATCGCCAAAAAGCTGAGCATGGATTTGTCCAGCGCCGAAATCAGACGCTTTGCCGATAGTGAAGTTTTCGTGGAAATACAGGAAAATGTTCGCGGCGAGGATGTGTTTGTGGTGCAATCCACTTCCAGCCCGGCCAATGACCATTTGATGGAATTGCTGATCATCATTGATGCCCTGTCGCGAGCCTCGGCGACCCGGATTACCGCCGTCATGCCCTATTTCGGCTATGCCAGACAGGACCGCAAAGCCGGTCCCCGCACCCCTATCTCGGCCAAGCTGGTGGCCAATCTGATCACCACCGCCGGGGCTGACAGGGTTTTGACCCTTGATCTTCATGCAGGGCAAATTCAGGGCTTTTTCGATATCCCCACCGACAATCTCTATGCGGTGAAAAATATCAAGGACCATATTCTGGCGAATTTTCGCGGCGATAAAGAGCAGATTTGCGTGGTTTCGCCGGATGTTGGCGGGGTGGTGCGCGCCCGGGCCCTGGCCAACCGTCTTGGCAATGTGCCGCTGGCCATTGTCGACAAGCGCCGCCCGCGGGCCGGTGTTTCCGAGGTCATGAATATTATTGGCGAGATAGAGGACCAACATTGCATATTATTTGATGATATTGTCGATTCCGGGGGCACTTTGTGCAATGCCGCCGAGGAATTGATGGGTCGGGGGGCAAAATCGGTTTCTGCCTATGTCACCCATGGGGTGCTGTCCGGCGATGCCGTGGCCAAGATTAACGCCACAGACGCCCTGTCACGGCTGGTAGTCACCGATTCCATCGAGGCCACCGAGGCGGTCAAAAACAGCCCGAAAGTCGAGCAATTACCCATTGATACCCTGCTGGCCGAGGCCATTCGCCGGATTGCCAATGAAGAGAGCGTCTCGAGCCTGTTTGATTAGGATCAGGCCCATAAACAGGTCCCAAATCCCTTGCATCCCGGCCAATCCTGCTCTATAGGCGTGACCACTTGGCTGGGCCAAGCTCGGCTTTTAAGTCACCTGACAGGCCATGCCGGATGAGCCGGCGCGGAAGATAGGGTCGACAAACAAGGATTTAAAACCATGTCTAGTGAAACCACAATTTTTGATTGTGAAGTGCGCCAGCGCGCGGGTACCGGCGGCGCACGCGCCGTGCGTCGTGATGGCTGGCTTCCGGCTGTGCTCTATGGGGGCAATCAGCCGCCGGTCAATATCAAGCTGCGCTATAACCAGATTTTACGCGCCTATTTGAACGGCAAGATGATCGATGTCCTGTCGAAAATCCGGGTCGAAGGTCAGGAGGACCAATTGGTGATTGCCCGTGATGTACAAGTTGACATCATCAAGGATTTGCCAATCCATGTGGACCTGATGCGGGTGAGCAGCAAGACACGGGTGAAAGTGAATGTGCCCATGCGCTTTCTCAACGAGGAAGATTGTCCCGGCCTTAGAGCCGGCGGTGTTCTCAACGTTGTGCGCCACGAAATTGAAATCAATGCGCCTGCGACCTCTATTCCCGAAGCTCTGGAAGCTGATCTTGCCACGGCTGAGGTTGGCGATACCATTCACATTTCTGCGGTGACCTTGCCGGAAGGCGTGACCCTGACGGTGACCGATCGCGACTTTACGGTTGCCACCATTGCCGCACCAACCGTCTCCAAAACTACCGAGGAAGACACGGCGGCTGCAGAAGAAGGTGCCGAAGGTGAAGATGAAGGCGAAGCCAGCGCCGAGGGCGAAGGCGAAGTCAAGGAATAAAGGCTTTTGCCCTTCCTTTTTGCCAATAATGGACAAAGGCAGGCCTTTATCAGCCTGCCTTTTTCTTTGCCGCCATCCCCGGAATGATTTAACGATAAGCCTATGTATTTGATTGTTGGTCTTGGAAATCCTGAAAGGAAATATGCCACAAACCGGCATAATATCGGCTTTCAGCTGGCTGATCGGCTCATGGCTGCTCATGGCTTTTCTGCGCCCCGGTCCAAGTTTCATGCGATCCTTAGCGAGGGCCGGATTGGTGACCACAAAGCCCTTATCATAAAACCGCAAACTTTTTACAATGAATCCGGACGGGCGGTTTCGGCAGCGGCGAAATTCTACAAAATCCCGGTTGAAAATATTATTGTCTTGCATGATGAACTTGATCTGGCACCGGGCAAGGTCAAGCTGAAATTTGGTGGCGGCGCGGCGGGTAATAATGGCCTGAAATCCATCACCGCCCATATGGGCGACGGGTTTTTGCGGATACGCATTGGCATTGGCCATCCCGGCGACAAAAACAAAGTCACCCAATATGTGTTGAGCGATTTTTCCAAAGCCGAGCGGGCCGAATGGGTCGATGAAACGCTGGACGCCCTTGCAGCGGCCATGCCTATTTTGCTGGAAAGCAATAGGCCGCAAGATGAAATTGGCAGCCGGTTTTTATCGGACATCGCCATGCGCCTCGGCAAGGCAGTCCCACAAAAGACGAAAGCGCGCAAGGAAGCAAAGCCGGATACAACACCAGATCTATCAGCCGATCAAAAACAGGTCTCGCAAAAGACAGAAAAGACAGAAAAGAAAGAAGAAGGCCCCCTTGCCCATCTTTTGCGCGGATTATTCAAGGCGGATGACAACAACAAAAAGAAAGAAGACTGACCCATGGGTTTCAAATGCGGTATTGTCGGCCTGCCCAATGTAGGCAAATCGACCTTGTTCAATGCGCTCACCAAAACCGCCGCAGCGCAGGCAGAGAATTATCCTTTTTGCACCATCGAGCCCAATGTCGGGGATGTGGCGGTGCCTGAACCGCGGCTGCTGAAATTGGCAAAAATTGCCGGTTCGAAAGAGATCATCCCCTCGCGTATTCAATTCGTTGATATTGCCGGTCTGGTCAAAGGCGCGTCCAAGGGTGAAGGTCTCGGCAATCAATTTCTGGCCACCATTCGTGAAGTGGATGCGGTCGCCTATGTGCTGCGCTGCTTTGAAGATGACGATATTACCCATGTGGAAGGGCGTATTGATCCGGTCAGTGATTTTGACGTGGTTGAAACCGAGCTGATGCTGGCGGATTTGGAAAGCCTTGAAAAACGGTTACCCAATTTACAAAAGAAAGCCACTGGTGGCGACAAGGAAGCCAAGGAAATTATTCCACTCATTGAACTTGCACTGGACGCTTTGCGCGATGGCAAGCCTGCCCGCAGTGTTGAAATTTCCAAAGATCAACACAAACAATGGAAAATGCTGCAATTACTGACCCAAAAACCGGTTCTATTCGTTGCCAATGTTGACGAAGACAGCGCTGCCAAAGGCAATGCGTTTTCCGCCAAGGTTGAAGCCCGCAGCACACAGGAAAAAGCCGCCTGTGTTACGATTTCAGCCCGTATCGAAGCAGAGCTTGCACAATTAGACGACGAAGAACAGAGCGAATATCTCGATAGCATCGGCCTTGCGGAACCGGGGCTCAATCGTCTCATCAATACCGGCTATGATCTTTTGGATTTGCAAACCTTTTTTACAGTTGGCCCTAAAGAAGCCCGTGCATGGACGGTGAAAGAAGGCGCCACAGCGCCACAAGCGGCTGGCGTTATTCATACGGATTTTGAAAAAGGCTTTATTCGCGCCGAAACCATTGCCTATGATGACTATATTACCCATCAGGGTGAGGCCGGTGCCCGCGAGGCTGGCCGGTTACGCCTCGAAGGCAAGGACTATATCGTGCAGGACGGTGATGTCATGCATTTCCGATTCAACGTTTAGAGGTAATCTATCATGATGGAATTTGGCTTTTCAGACGCCCCCCTCGCCTACAGCCTGCTCGCCATCAATGTGATAGCTTCGGTTTTTGCCTTTAATAATAAAGAATTTCTGGAAACCAATATTTTCCACATGGGTGCGGTTTTGCGCCGGAAGGAATATTATCGGATTATCACCTCCAGCTTCCTTCATGGCGATCCCATGCATTTGCTGTTTAATATGGTGACTTTGTTTTTCTTTGGGCCGGCGCTCGAATATCTCATGGGAACCGGAAATTTTGCAGTGCTCTATTTTGGCTCGCAATTAGGGGCTGAAGCCGTCACCATCTGGTTCAAACGCCGCAATCTCGATTACAGATCGCTGGGGGCCTCTGGTGCCGTTTCTGGTGTGGTGGTCGGGTTTTCTCTTTTTGCGCCGTTTTCGCTTCTTTATATTTTCGGCATCATCCCCATTCCGGCAATCTTGTTTGCGGCGCTGTTTATTCTTTATTCCATCTTTGCCATGGGCGGGCGCGGACGCATTGCCCATGAAGCGCATCTTGGCGGCGCTGTTTTTGGCGGTATTCTATTTGCCATTTTAACGCCGCATCTGGTCAATCTCTTTTAATAACGACTGCCCTTGGGCCTTTCAATCGCTTCATCGAGACGCATCAGCGCGGGATTATTGAACCGCTCATAAAAATTAAGCTCCACCTCACCCGGAGATGCCCGCGCATCATCAATCTGCTTGTTGTAAAGGGCATCATTGGTGCCATAAGGGTTTGCGTAGACCTCATAGCCATTGCGATAAGCATAGCTATTGCCGCCTTTGTCAAAATAGGGAGAGTTGACCAAGGGCTGCTGGCGCACCACATCGAAATCCGCAATCACCGTGTTGAAATCAACCGCGCTTTGCCGAATGCGCCCAAAATAGCGCCATTGCAGCCCGTCATAGATAAAAAATCCAACTGTCTCGAAGCTGGGCTCATCGAGGGCCACCACATCAATACGGCAGAAATATCCCCAATTATCCGGCAGGCCATGCTCAAGAGGGTTGATCCTCGGCTGCTGGCTCCATGCACAAGCCTGCAAAGACAGATCAAGTGCCACTTCCGATGCCCGCATTTCCTCCAGAGAAACCGGCAGACCTTCACGCCCGGCCAGCACCATATCGGAAGCGGTTCTGTTAAAAGCCTCCCGCGCTTCAAAATTGGATGGCGCCCCATAGACCGGCATTTTTGCCCCGAATTGCCCATAGGCTGCGCCCGGCCCGGCCAAAACGGTCAGCCATAAACTGAAAATAAGTGATTTTGCCCAATCCACCATAGGATAAGCCTAGCCAGACAAGGTTAATAGCGGCTCAAAACAGGCCATTTTTACTCGCAGAAGCTATATAAATCCGTTGTTTTTTATCCAGTTTTCCTGATTTTCGCCCGCATAAGTAAGAGTTTATAAATATTGGCAACCTATGGTTGCTGCTTGGGTAAGGCATAAAGACGGAGCAATTGCATGACGGCTAAAGGAGATAAGAAGAAGCGCTATCTCAGCGTCTCGCTCATGGCCCCGGCTCGAATTCTCGTTGCCAACGAGATCGAATGCCCGGCCAAGGTGATTAAAATCTCGGCTGGCGCCATGTCATTTTACAGTGAAGGCGCCATGAGCCTTGGCGACCATGTGGTTGTCTATTTGGAGGGTATTGATCGCTTTGAGGGTGTTATCTCGCGCAGTATTGGCCGTGTTTTTGCGATCAATCTCAGCCTCTCCCATGCCCGCCGTGAAAAGCTGGTGGAAACACTGACACTGGAAAAAGCCATTGCCGAGGGTTTGGTGAAACGCAAGGAGATCAAAAATGATCGCCGCACTGCCGTTCGCTGTAAAAATCTCACCCATCAATCTGTATGTATGCTCGATGATGATCTGGAAATGACCTGTATGGTGGTGGATATTTCTCTGACCGGTGTGTCCGTTGAAATGGATGGCGCTGTATTGAACATTGGCGATATTGTGCAAATTGGGCGCATGGAGTGCAAGGTCGCCCGCAAAACGCAAAAAGGCTATGCCTTCGAAATTATTGGCCATTCAGACCCGTATCATCACCAGCCATTACCCAAAACCAAAGCGCCAGAAAATCAGGACCCGGAAGTTATTGCCGCCCAAAGGCGCAAACGCCTTCTGCAATCCTTGACCGGGCAGGACATTCAAACGGTTCTGGCCAGTTGACAGCCAAAGCCTTTAGAGCACGCGTCCGGCAATGGCATCCAGCTTTTTCAAAAGCCTCTTGTCGCGAGCCTCTGGCGGGGTAATCAGCGCATAATCCAACACTGTCTCAATACCCGCCGGCGATGGCACGCGCCGGGGACCAAGGCGCGGGGCAATATCGCGCAACAGGGATTTTGCTTTTTCGACATTTTCCTCCATCACCCGCAA
>JALSJA010000234.1 GCA_026989615.1 Parvularculaceae bacterium
ACGAAGATTTTGCGGTCGCAATGGGGGATTGGCTATGCGGTTCCCTTTGTCGGCGATGAGGTGGATATTATTGTCGAGGTCGAGTTTCATAGCGCGCCGTGACGGATTTACCGTTCTTGATAATAGAGTGCAACAGGGCCATGATTGTCGCGCTTTCAGGTCAGGTTCAGGCTGTGGGGGTTTGTTTGATTATTGTTCCGGCTATTGCTACATCGCTCATAAATTCAGGGGCGAATTAAAACATTTGAGGAATTGAAGAAATGACGGTCTCACAGGATAGATATAGCAGCATTGCAATTTGGCTGCATTGGATATTGGCGATATTGATTTTGGGGCAAATTGCCGGTGGGCTTATTACCGAGGATATTGAGAGCAAGGCACTGAAATTCGAACTGGTGCAATGGCATAAATCTTTCGGGATGCTGGTTTTGGTGTTGTCATTTTTTCGCCTTTATTGGCGCTTTGCCCATAAGCCCCCGGCGCCTCCTGCGGCGATGACGGGGGCGGAAAAAATGATCGTCAAAATAACGCATGTCCTGTTTTATGTGTTGATGATTGGCATTCCGCTATTTGGCTGGATGGTGGTGTCCGCCTCGCCCAAGGATATTGATCTGACCTTGTTCAAAATCATACCTTGGCCACATTTACCCTTTATACCCAAGGGTGAAAATTCGGTGGAGATTTTAAAAGAGGTTCATGAATATCTTGCCTTTGCCATGTTGGGGCTGCTGGCCTTGCATGTGCTGGCGGCGCTGAAACATCATTACAAGGATAAGGATGATGTGTTGACCCGCATGGTGACATTTATGAAGCCCAAGAGGTAGCGAGCGAGATGAAGAAATCTGTCGGTTTTTTGGTTGTGGCGGTTTTGGCGTTTGCGAATATGCAGGCCGTCAATGGGGCCATTGCCAGCGAGGGCGATAGCGGGGCCAGTGCGGAGGCCGGGAAATATGTCTGGGTTGTCGATCATGCGCGCAGTTCGCTTGGTTTTCGGGCGGTGGAAGAGGGGCGCCGTTTTGAAGGAAGCTTTGCCGACTTTGCGAGTATGATCATTCTCAATCCGGAAGATTTATCAACGGCAGAAATCATTGCAGAAGTTGATGTGACGTCGGTGGATGCAGGCAATGCGGATCGCAATGAGGTCCTGCCCATTCGCGACTGGTTCTGGGTCGACAAATTTCCAATGGCGCATTTTTCGTCTGCCGACATCACCCTTGCCGGTGACGGTCATTATCAAGCCGCCGGGGAATTGACGATCAAAGGCATTACCCTGCCTGCGGTGCTGGAATTTTCACTGGTGATAGAGAGGGATCGGGCTATTGCCGATGGTCATCTCTCGGTCAATCGCATGGATTATAAAATTGGCACGGGCGATTATAAAAGCGATTCCTGGATTGGCCATGAAGTGGACGTGGTAATGCATATCGAGGCGGATCGGGCGCGGTAGGGTGTTGGCCTATTTCTTTTCCAGCTTCAGTAATTTCTGTTTGCGCTCAAGCCCCCAGCGATAGCCCCCAAGACCGCCATTGCCGGCCAGAATACGATGGCAGGGGACCAATACCCCAACCCGATTACGGCCACAGGCGGTGCCCACGGCGCGGGCGGCTTTTGGCTTGCCAATGGCCTTTGCCAATTCTCCATAGGTGAGGGTTTGTCCTTCAGGAATGGTCTGCAGGAAATCCCAAACCCTCATCTGAAACGCCGTGCCGCGCAGGTCTAGCGGCAGGCTGGGGGCGGGGTTTGCGCCTTGCAGATAGTTTTCAAGGGCAGCGACCCATTGCTCAAGCGCTGCATTATTTTGCGGTGACGCC
>JALSJA010000235.1 GCA_026989615.1 Parvularculaceae bacterium
GAGGCTTCCTTATTGCCAAGAGCGTCAATACGCCGCCGCACCACTTCGATAGAATCGGTTATCGCCTTTTCGGAATAAAATTTGCGCCCGGCATCAGAGAGCCTTAGGGAAAACCGCCCATCGCCCTCATCTTTGACATCAATGTCAAGCCCGCCCGTCCCAAACTGCCCCAAAGGCTGGGCGATTTCTTTCAGGCGTTTTTCCGCTTCGGCATAATCTTCCGGCTTGGTAATCGTCACATAAACCGCGTCGCCTCTCGTATCGAGACCGCTAAAGGTGATCCGCGAGGCCCGGTCCGCCAAAGTAACCCCGCGCAACGCCTCGCGCACCTCGTTTTCAACCGAGAGAATATGGTTGTGCAAGACATCGTCAATATCCACCTCCAGCAGCAGATAGGACCCCCCTTGCAAATCCAGCCCAAGGGTTATGCCGGTATCGGGCAGACCAAAGATTTTGGCATCCTTGGGAAAGAAATTGGGTGCGGCAAAATAGGCCCCCATAAGGACGATAAGAGCGATAAAGCCCGCTTGCACTTTGCTGAATTGAAGCATGGAGATATATCTTTATGTTGCTTAAGGCCGTTGCGAAATAGCTGCTTATTTCTTTTCCGGTTCGACCGGCTGGTTTTTGGATTTCACATCGGTCAAGGTCTGTTTGATGACCGTGACCACAACCCCGTCAGCCAGTTCTACTTCAATTTCCGCGCCATCGCCTGCTTTGACGACTTTACCAAGAATACCCCCGGCGGTCACAACCTTGTCCCCGCGGCGTACGGCATTGACCATTTCCTCATGGCGTTTGCGGGCCTGTTGCTGGGGACGGATGAGCAAAAAATAGAAAATCACGAAAATCAGGATGAATAGCATTAATTGCAGGAACACATTCGGTGCCGGAGCAGCGGGGGCAGCCTGCAGGGCCATCATGGTAAAAACGGGGTTCATTGCGGTTTCTTCTCCCAAATGAGGGCACTGGCAAAAAACAATCCCCAGCACCGAAATCCAATTAAAACAGGTCTGCGGGATATATAATGAACCCGCAAGGCTTTGCAACGCACGGATAGCCTCTGAAGGGCCAAACTTGGCCAATCTGGCCCAATCCGGCAGGAAATAGGCCCGTTTACCCATCATTAACCATTAAAGTGGTGATGTGGGGGTATTTCGTGGGCCTTTTGCGACGCTCTTTTCAAGGGCCATCTGCCATTTATGGACGACCTGTTTTACATATTCTCCATCGGTTTTTCCGGCTCGGACATCACCCGGGCCTTGTGGATAGGGCTATTGGCCTCATTACTGGTCTCGCGCCATGTGCCGCCCTGGCGCATGACTGTGGTCGCCTTCATGATTGACCGGGCCTGGCCGTTTTATGCCATGGGCCGCGCTGGCCATGATCAGGATGCGGTGATGGCGGCTGTTTACGGCACGATCGCCGCCATGCCGCAGGATATGGCCTATTATTCGGTCCGGCTGCTCGGCCTTTGGGCGCTCATTCATGTGGGCTATAATTTGCGCCGTTTTTTACACTTCACCGCCGAAGGTGGCCTCAAAGAACGCGGCATATTCCCCTATTAAGGCCAGAACCCGCTAATCCCTGAAATTCTTGTATTGCACCGGCTGCTCCAGTTTCATGGCTTTCACAAAAGCGATGACCTCCTGCAAATCGTCACGCTTTTTGCCGGTAACGCGCAATTCCTCGCCCTGAATGGCTACCTGCACCTTCATCTTGGTGCCTTTAATCGATTTGGTGATTTTCTTGGCCATTTCCTTGTCGATACCCTGCCGGATGAGCACTTTGAGGCGCACGGATT
>JALSJA010000236.1 GCA_026989615.1 Parvularculaceae bacterium
CCTATTTTTTGCAGGCGCAGGATATGCGCCGCTATGATGCTATCAATTACATCTCCCATGGCCTTGCCAAAAATCCTGCCAATAGTGAACCGGTCTTGCCCGAAGGGGTTGATCAGGATGAAGATGAGGGGGCGCAAAAGGGCCCGGCAGCGCTGGATGCCTATTGTGTCAATTTGAATGATAAAGCGCGCACCGGGGATATTGACATTCTCATCGGGCGGCGTGCCGAAGTCGATCGCACGGTGCAGATATTATGTCGGCGGCGCAAAAACAATCCGCTTTTTGTTGGTGAGCCGGGGGTTGGAAAAACCGCCATTGCCGAAGGATTGGCGCGTATGATTGTTGATGAAGATGTGCCTGAGGTTCTGGCCGATGCGGTCATTTATTCCCTTGATATGGGGGTTTTGCTGGCTGGCACGCGCTATCGGGGTGATTTTGAAGAGCGCCTGAAGCAGGTGTTGAAAGAAATTGAAAAGCAGGAGCATGCGATCCTGTTTATTGACGAAATTCACACGGTGATTGGTGCTGGCGCAACATCTGGTGGGTCCATGGATGCGTCCAATTTGCTGAAACCTGCTTTGCAAAGTGGCAAGCTGCGCTGCATGGGCTCAACCACCTATAAAGAATTTCGCCAACATTTTGAGAAAGACCGGGCCTTGGCGCGGCGTTTCCAGAAAATTGACGTGCTGGAGCCTTCCGTGCCGGATACGATCAAAATTCTGCAGGGGCTGCGGGGTTATTTTGAAAAGCATCACAATGTGGAATATACGGACGAGGCTTTACACAGCGCCGTTGAGCTTGCTTCGCGCTATATGACTGACAGAAAGCTTCCGGATAAGGCGATTGATGTGATTGACGAGGCGGGTGCACGCCAGCGATTATTCCCGGAAGACCAGCGCAAGAAAGTTCTGGGCGTTGCGGAGATTGAGGCGGTGATTGCAACCATGGCCCGTATTCCCCCCAAATCAGTTTCCAAATCTGACACCGAACGCCTGAAAAATCTGCCGGAAGATTTGCGTCGGGTCGTTTACGGACAGGACAAAGCCATTGATCAATTGGCCGCCGCCATCAAATTGTCGCGGGCAGGACTGCGCGAACCGGAAAAGCCGATTGGCTCTTACCTTTTTGCTGGTCCGACCGGCGTTGGTAAAACAGAAATTGCCAAGCAATTGGCCAATATGCTGGGTGTTGAATTATTGCGCTTTGATATGTCGGAATATATGGAGCGCCACACAGTGTCGCGCCTTATCGGGGCGCCTCCCGGCTATGTGGGCTTTGATCAGGGTGGGGGGCAATTGACTGATGCGGTGGATCAACACCCGCACAGCGTATTGCTGCTTGACGAAATTGAAAAAGCCCATCCAGAAGTATTCAACATTTTATTGCAGGTCATGGATAATGGCACATTGACGGATAGCCATGGCAAGAAAATTGATTTCCGCAATGTCATTCTCATCATGACAACCAATGCGGGCGCGTCTGATGCGGCCAAAAATCAAATTGGATTTGCTGGCGGTAAAAAACATGATGAAACCGACGCGGCCATCAAGCGCCTGTTTACACCGGAATTTCGTAACCGCCTTGACGCGACCATTCAGTTTGCCGCCCTTAGTCCGGTTATTATTGACCGCATCGTTGCCAAATTTGTATTGCAACTGGAAGCGCAATTGGCGGACCGGCAAATTACATTCGAATTATCCGAAGAGGCAACCCGATGGCTGGCCGAGCGTGGTTTTGACGAAGAAATGGGCGCAAGGCCATTGGCGCGCACTATCCAGGAACA
>JALSJA010000237.1 GCA_026989615.1 Parvularculaceae bacterium
AGTGAAGATGAGATGAGCGAAGAAGCTACGGTCTAGAGCACTCCCCGAAAACCGGTTCCCACTTTTCGGGAAGTGCTCTAGTTGCCAAGGGCTTCGCGCTTTTCTTCCAGTTCCAGCCATTGGTCCTCACAGGCGGATTTTGTCTCCAGGGCCTTGGTCAGCTTTTTGCTGACCTCGGCAAACAGGGCGGGATCACGCATAAATAGATTTTCGTCTTCCATCTGCTCTTGCAGATCTGCGATTTGCTGTTCCAATTGCGCTATCAGTTTTGGCAGATTCTCCAACGCGTATTTGTCTTTATAGGACAGCTTGGCGCTTTTTGGTTTTGCCGGCGAGGGCCTGTTGTTTTTTTGTTTGGGCGCTTTGCTGGTTTCGTTTTTAGGGGCTAAAATTTCTTTGCGCTGGGCGGCCATGTCTGACCATCCGCCGGGATATTCGAGCCAGCAACCTTGTCCTTGTTCAAAAGCCGGGGTGATGATGGCGGTGACGGTGCGGTCGAGAAAATCGCGGTCATGGCTGACCAGTAAAACAGTGCCCGGATAATCCACCAGCATTTCCTGCAATAGATCAAGGGTTTCAAGGTCGAGATCATTGGTCGGCTCATCGAGCACTAACAGGTTAGAGGGCTGGGCAAGGGCAATGGCCAAAGCGAGGCGCGCCCGCTCGCCGCCGGAAAGCGCCTTGATGGGCGTGCGCGCCTGTTCCGGGGTGAACAGAAAATCCTTCAGATAGCCCATCACATGACGCTGCTGGCCGCCCACCACCAGCGTATCTCCGCGCCCCCCGGTAAGGGCGTCCATCAGACGGGTTTCAAGATTAAGCGTCGCACGCTTTTGGTCGAGGGTGATAAGTTCGAGGCGCGCGCCCATGCGCACCATGCCGCTATCGGGGGCCAGCCGACCGATTAGCATATTGAGCAAAGTGGTTTTGCCAACACCATTTGGGCCGGCAAAGCCGATGCGGTCGCCGCGATTGATGCGGGTGGAGAAATCCTTGACCAGAATTTTATCGCCATAGGCTTTGGAGATTTTATCGGCTTCAATGACAAGCTTGCCAGAAGCGCCGGCATCAAGGGCAGTGAGGGTGACGCCGCCTTGTACCTTGGTGGCTTCGCGGCGTTGCTGGCGCATTTGATGCAATTCCCCAAGGCGGCGCATATTGCGTTTGCGCCGCGCGGTCACGCCGTAACGCAGCCAATGTTCTTCGGCGACGATCTTGCGGTCCAGCTTGTGGCGGTCCAGTTCCTCTTGCGCCAGCACTTCATCGCGCCAGCTTTCAAAATCTGCAAAGCCCTTATTGAGAAATCTGGTTTCACCACGATCAAGCCAGAGAGTTTGACGGGTGAGGTTTTGCAAAAAGCGTCGGTCATGGGAGATGGTGACGATGGCCGAGGGGGAGCGTGCTAATTCTTCTTCAAGCCAGCTAATCATCGGCAGGTCGAGATGATTGGTTGGCTCATCAAGCAGGAGGATATCCGGCTCTGGAGCCATCACCCGCACCAAAGCGGCGCGGCGGGCCTCGCCCCCGGAGAGGGTTTGCGGATCGGCATCGGGCGCGAGACCGAATTGCTGGAGCAACATTGGCACCCGGTGATCCCCATCGGTTTCGGTCAAATCAGCGGCGGCAAAATCGGCAATGGTTTTATAGCCGCTCATATCCGGCTCTTGCTCCAGATAGCAGACCCGCACACCGGGTTTGACAAAGCGCTCGCCCTTGTCGGCTTCGACCAGTCCGGCGGCAATTTTAAGCAAGGTCGATTTGCCTGAGCCATTGCGACCAATG
>JALSJA010000238.1 GCA_026989615.1 Parvularculaceae bacterium
GTCATCCGTTTGGAGCCAGCCGGGGAAAAATTTGACCCCAATCTCCATCAGGCCATAGCCGAAGTGCCGGGCAATGGCGCACCGGCCGGGATTGTGGTGGATATAGTGCAGCCGGGCTTTATCATTGGCGAGCGTGTCTTGCGCCCGGCCATGGTGACCGTTTCCAGCGGGGCCGAGGCAGATAATCCCCCGCAAGATAACGTTCAGGACGATGGTTGAGCGGCCTTCCTGTGAAAGTGTAAACCTTCATTAACCATGACCTCCGAGACTGATGGCCAGCAATTTTGCTGGAAACGGGTCTTTGGCGCATGGGCGGTCACTTTAAAACTTGTGCAAGTGTGATGGCGCTTACGGTGCTTGTACCTTTGCAGGCTCAGCAGGCTTTGGGGCAAATCACTGGCGATCGCCTAGTGGCCAGGGCAGAAATGGCGCATCCGCCACCGAGCTTGTCCCTGTCCGGCAAAGAGGCGGTTGCTCTGGCCCAGAAATTATATGATCAGGGTCGGCTCGATGACGCGGAACGGATTTTGCGAAGTCTGGTGGATGCCGATCCGGAAAAAGTGGATGTGGTGCAAATCGCTTTTTTGGCTGGTTTGATTGCTGCGCGCCGCGGGCAATATGGACAGGCGGAAGAAATTTTCCGGACAATATTGGACCATGATCCGGGTCTGGTGCGTATCCGGCTGGAATTGGCAAAAGTGTTGTTTGAACAGAAAAAGGATAGTGCGGCGAGCTATCATTTTCGGCTGGCCCTCGCCAATGATCTGCCAGAGCCCGTGCGCAATAAAATCCGTGCTTTTCTGGCAAAGATTGAAGCGCGCCGTGTGGTGAGTATTTCATGGTCCTCTTCCATCGCGCCAAGCACCAATATCAATTCCGGCACCGAGCTGGATAGCATTACCGGCCTTTTGGGGTCGGAAATTATTTTCACCCCCAATGAAGACCGCAGGGCCAAATCGGGAATAGGGTTTTCAAACTCCATTAGCGCCACGGCCCTGCCGAAACTGGGCAAAAACTGGCGTCTGGAAGTGCGGGGGAGTTTGCGGTTGCTGGATTATAAGCAGGTGGCGTTTGATGATGCTTCGGCGACTTTTGAAATCGGGCCACGCTTTCAGGACAAAAAACGCCGGATCAGTATTCTGGCGACCACCAATAAGCGGCAATTTGGCGGCAAGGATTATTCAAAATCTCTGGGCGCAAGATTGATATTGACGACACCTTTGTCGAGACGCAATCGCGTGACTTTGCGCGGCTCCTATTCTTATGCCCGCTATGCGTCGATCAGTGATCGTAATGGTCCCATATATACCGCCAGTGCCTCGCTCCAGCGGGCCCTGTCCAAAAAGTCAACATTGGCGCTTTCTGTGCAGGCAACACGGCAGGAAGCCCGCGCCGCGTCCCAAAAGAACTCTCAGATTGGCCTCAGTGCCAGCTATCGCCGTGAATTGCCCCATGGCATTACAATCCAGCTATCACCGCAGTTTTTTTACCGCCGCTATGACGGCATAGACCCGCTTTTTCCAACCTTCAAAGAACGCCTGGATACAACATCGGGGATAAGCGTTTATCTGACCAAGCGCGATTGGCGGTTTATGAGTTTTGCGCCGGTTCTCAGCTATAGCTATCTCATCAATGATTCCAATAATGAGTTTTACAGCTATGAGCGCCATTCGGCCGATATCGGGATGACCCGAAAATTTTAAGACCGATTATGGGTTTGCCAAAAAGGCCCCGCAAATTGCGAGGCCTTTTGATTTTTCTGATGAGGGAATGCTTTAGAG
>JALSJA010000239.1 GCA_026989615.1 Parvularculaceae bacterium
CATTTGCATGGTCTGGCGCTCTCGCGGCGTCAGCGCTGGCAGTGTCGCCCCTTCTTTTACGAGGGCCAGACATTCCGGGGCGATATAATGCCCCCCGCGCAAAATCAGCGACAATTTTTCAAAAAACTCTTCGCTACTGCCATTTTTGGAAAACATGCCATCCACCCCAGACGAGATGAGCCCGCTGATCAAAGCCCCATTAGTGACGGAAGAAAAAATGACAATCTTGGTGTCTGGCGACCAGCGCTTGATGTCTGTGAAAATCTCCGCGCCGCTGGAAAGGGGCATGGTAATATCAAGAATAAGCAGGTCCGGCTGGTGTTGTTTGACAAGCGCCAGCGCGGCCAGACCATCTTCGGCTTCGGCAATAATATGCAGGCCTTCCGGCGTTACCACATCAGGCTTTTCCAGCGCGGTTTTTAAGCCCGCCCGGACAATATCGTGATCATCGGCCAGAATGACGCTGACCCTGCCATGTCCCCCAACAGATTCCGCTTTGGTCATCCGGCCTCGCTCTTAATGGCCGATAGCATAGCATGGTTTTCAAAGGACGAAACTATAAACTGGCAACGCAGATCGCTTGTTTCGAGGCTTTACGCGACGGGAATAGCGATGCAAAACAGAGTACCGCGCCCATTTTCTGATTCTACGCGCAAATCAAAACCGCAAGCCCGCGCTGCTTCGCGTGTAATGGCAAGGCCCATGCCGGAACCTTTGGAGCTTGCGCCCTTTACCCCTTCAGCAAAACAATCTCCCGCGACACTCTCTTCCAACCCTTTGCCATTATCGCCAATAATGAGCCAAAGCCTGCTTTGCTTTTGCCGCACACCGACAATAATTTTGCTGGCACCAGAATGAGCAAGGGCGTTGGAGACGAGATTAGAGGCAATGCGAATAAGGCTGACCGCCGGAGCAAGAAATATTTTATCCGATGGGATTAGCCGCAAATCGATATTTTTCGCCCGGGCTTCGGTGGCAAACATTTTATCCAATAAAGACAGCAGCATGTTCGCCGATATTTCTTCGGCCTGACCGGCATTTTCTTCCTGTACCACATTCTCTTTGCTGGCTGTTAACGACAGCTCGTCTATTAAGGCAGAAAAATAATCCAGACCTTGCTTTAATCGTCCAAGGCTTGCCGCATCCATTTGCGATTTCAATTCTTCCAGTTCCGCCTGCATAGAGGCAATGGGCTGGCCAAAATCATGGGAAAATGATTTCATATTGCGCGACCGGCTGGCAGCAATTTCCCGCGCCTTGGCATAATTTTTTTCCATCTCCAAAAGAGCCGAAGCGGTTTTTGCCTCCTTTTGCGCCATGCTCAGCATGTTTCCCAAGGCCGTTTCGCGACTCTGACGCATATCAATAAGTGCCAGCACAATCGCCACCATGCTCGGCAAAGCCGTCAATCCATAAATGGATCGCAGCAATGTTGATTTGCTCACAGAGCCGTTGAAACCCACAAGTAAAAACCACACCAAAGCCAATCCTGTCATCGCCAACAAAATAAGCGAAATGAGAAAAGGGGCAGTCTGCTGCTTTTCATTATGTCTGCGCCAGCTGGCAGTTGAGATAGCATGGCTGGCAAACATGGCCATCAACATAAAATTGGCCAGAAGCGCCATCAGCGCTGAAGGCCAGAAAATGGATAAAACCATCAAGAATAAAGCCCCGCCAGACAACCAGCCTATGATCTTTGTGACCAAACCCATCTTTGAGCGCGCATCAATCGCCTGTTCTGCGGTGTATAATCCAAAAGCTGCGGTAAAAAATCCCAACCCGTAAGACAGGCGTTTGACATTTGCCTCCCCCAAAGACGGCCAAAGCCTCTCTATGCCCCCTTCCAGCATCCAGACCAAAGCCAATGTCAAACAAAACAGAATAGAATAGAAAACGCCAATGCGATTCTTTAGAGCAAAATTGATCAGGAAAAAACTGAACAGCAAGGTTATAAAGGCAGAATAAAAAACCGTGTCATAAACCAGCGCACCGGAAGACGCTCCTTGCGCCAGTGCCGGGCCACCCACAATCAGCAAGGGCCCCAATGTCGCAAAAACGATCCATAATAAAAATTTCCGGAACCGGTTTTGCTGCATGATCGGTTTTGCTCTTTTTCAATATTAAGGTCTGCATTGTCATAGCACAGGGAACCCACCACAAAAATGGGTAAAGCTACCCATATCCTAGTGACGATATTTCCGGTCTTTTAAAGGCCAGACAGATCACAAAAGGAGAAAAATCCCATGAGACAGCGCAAAAAGCCATTTGGCAAATTTATCACCATGCTCGCAGGTCTCACCCTTGCGCCCGTAATTTTTATGACCGCCGCATCAGCCCAAAGCATGGACGAAGCCATTGCCGATGCCATTGGCATTCCTCAGATTGGGGCCTTTTTGCCCGATAAATATGATGTTCCAGAAACGGAAAGCCTTCCTATTGACGGCGTTTGGCTCATCTCTGCCAATCGTAAAAAAATCCGTATTGAAAAGGGACGCGCCTATGCGGTTGATCCATGGCTGCATTTATTCACATTGAAAATTCAACCGGATATGGTGGTGCTGCAAAATTTCTCGCGAACGGCCCCCGGACAATATACAGCCGATGATTTGCCCCTGCTTGGGCCCGCAAGGTTTCGCCTACTGCCCAATGGCAATATGAAGGTCAATGTTCAGGGGGCTTTGGGGCCAGCCAGTTACACCCTCATCAAACGCAAATATGATGATGACTCCATGATGCAGGCTGAGTTGCTGGCCATGAAAAATGGCGAAGCTATCAAGACCCCGCCTGCACCCATCGCGCCGCCTGCGCCAAACCCGACACCCAGCCCCTCACCAAACCCACAACCCAATCCCGATAGCGATCCGCTAGCCAATTGTGTGAAGCTCGATATTGATCCCAATAGCGGCAATATTATCTGCCTCGACTAAACTAACAGCCCCATTCACCAGACCCTTTAATGGCTGGCGGGAAATCGGCCTCATCCTGAGCCTGTCGAAGGAGCCACTTATCCTAGGAACGCTCTAGAAGCTGGCCTCGAGCGAAAGTCTGAAATTGCGCCCCGGCAGGGATATCAATTCCTTCAAAGGCGATGCATGTTGGCGTATCTCCTCATTGGTAATATTCAAGGCCGAAAGCCGGATTTTCAAATTATCCCGCTCTATCATTGGCTGCCATGTGGCCAATATATTCATTTCCAGACTGGCATTCGTCGGTTGCTCAAAATCCGCAACATGGTTCTGGGCTGCCAGCCATTCCACCTCCCCGCGCAAGGTGAAACGCTCCGCAATTGCCTCGACCCCGAAAAGAGCGCTCATCGGCGGAATTTGTGGCAAGTTACGATTGCCTGCGCTATCAAGCCGCGCCCGCACAAAATCCAGATTGCCCTGTGCATAAAAATCAATATTTTTCCATGCGCCTATATCGCGTTCAAGCTCAAACTCGAACCCCTGAAAATTGGCATCCGCTTTGGCAAAGCTGAAAACCGGAAGGTCATTCTGCACCAATCCGGTGGGCGCAAGGTAAATATAATCACCATAATTTGTGTAGAATATATTGGCCTTGATTTTATTGCCCAAAGCCTCGCCGCGCATGACCACTTCCATTCCTTTGGCTATTTCCAAACCAAGGGTTGAATCTCCGATTTCATATTGATTGGTGGCAAGATGTGGACCGTTGGAATATAGTTCCTCAATTGCCGGGGCCCTCTCATTGCGGAAGATCGTCAGTCCCAAACTGACAGCATCCGTAAATGCATAGCGGCCACCAAGAGAAATGCTTTGCGCTTTAAACTCTTGCGCAACGCCCGTACTCAGCAGGCTATGCTTGGTAAATTCATGGCGAAGCCCCAATTCAAACAGCCAAGGGCCTGCTTGAAAATCTTCGAAAATATATCCGGCCCATGATTTTGTATTGGTTGGCGGTGTAAAAGCTTCCTCACCAATGGCCGCAAAGTCACGAGCCAGATATTGCATTCCCATCGCCCCGGCAAAGCCCTTCACCTCTTTGTGGAGTAATTCCAACCGACCTTCCCACCCCTGATTGGTAAAGATTGTTCCTGTGTCGCCACCGGGCTCAACTTCCCCGTGATAATAATCGCCAAACCCGGTTACAAATTGCACTTTTTGGAAAGGTCCGATCTCAATATCCATATCGCCTTTCACCATATGGCGCGTTTGCTCCAATTCTATACTGACCGCCTCATCACCGCCGGGAACGCCGTAAAATGAATTTGCTTGCGCCAGTGAATATCCGATTGCCCCCTTTTGCCCCAGCCATGTGAGCGCGCCGGCAAAAGATTCCACATCGACGGCTGAATTTGGCAATACCTCTTTGGCGCCTTGCAAACCGTCAGCAATTCGTCTGAAATATGATTTGGCAAACCCCGGAATTTTATAATCCTGCGCGCTTCGTTTGGCCCCATCAAAATGCAATATAATTGCCTGCCCCGGACTTTTATCGAGTACGATATCTATTGCTCCTGCGCTCTCCCAACCCTGATCCACGCTCGTGGCACCCAATCTGATATTGGCTGCCAAAGGCGTGTCCGGTATCCGGCTTTTTATGCGCCCATCAATAATGTTCACGACCCCGCCGGTTGCGGCACTGCCATAGCGCAAAATACCCGGACCGCGTATAATTTCCACCCGTTCGGCGCTTGCCGGGTCAATAGACACGGCATGATCCGGACTGGCTGAAGACGCATCCAAAGCGCCCAGACCATTGGTCAAAACAGAGACCCGATTGCCCCCTTGCCCGCGTATGATCGGGCGACTTGCTCCGGGGCCAAAAAATGAGGACGACACACCCGGTTCTTTTTTTATGGTTTCACCAATTGTTGCTGCAAGGCGAGACGATAGCGCTTCCTTATCCAGAACCGATGCCCCGATAAGTATTTCATCTTGTGTCTTGGCGATGGGCGACGCCGTGATAACTATTTCATCCTCACTCATGGCATGGGCCATATGATCGAGGGCGGATAGCAGAAAAAGTGCAGGCACAAGGGCTGCACTACAATATAAAGAGCTTTTCATTGTTGTTTACCTTTTGGTTTTTGAAATCAGAATGGCTGCAATTTCAAAAGACAAAAGGCGGGCTTCGGTTGCGAAAAATCGCCCCCATTATTTGCGTTGGGGCTACCTGAAAATATCGGGGAAGAGCAAAGAATATTGCCTCTGGTGCCGGTATTATCGGCGATTGAGGGATCAGGGCGTCTCCATCATCCCGGCACCCGACGACAATGGCACAAACGATACCATTATGGTCATGGGCTTCATCACCATATTTTACGCCATGCACCAGCAGCAAGGATTGCGCAAAAAACAATGAAGCAGCAAACATTGCCAGTTTGGGCAGGGTCAATACTATTTGAAATTTTTCGCGCATGGTTTTTCAGGTGCTATTCTATCACCATGGCTGTCCTCTGGCAATCATTCGGGTTCTATATCTTTTCCCTTTGCCCCTTCGCCTTTTGGCAACCATGGTGTCACATGGGCCAGTGCCATCAACAGATACATGACCCCCATGCTGGTAATCAGCGGATTGACCACCGGGTCCATAGCCACGCTTTGCATGGAATGGCCCGCCATATGCCCCGCCTGATGGCCGCCTCCTTGCTGTTCGGCAAAAAAGTTCAAAAAGGCCATCACCAGAAAAATTGGCGTGATTCCATATTGGATGAGATTACGGATAGGTTTCGCCATCGGACTGTCCTTGCAAATTTTTATTTTGCGCCTCTTTGGCACAAGAGTTTTGCAACAACAAATGGAATCTTTGAGAGTGATTGTCAGCTTGAGCCGAGCCTTGAAAAAGCAAAATCCTAGAGTCTATTCGGTTTTGACGGAATCAAAACCGGGCTCCAAGTCTTTGTTTGTGAGTCCTGGCCCTAGCGCTCGGCAAAGGCATCCCGCAGGGCCTGTAATTGCGAGGCGGCGCCGAATTTGCGCTGCTCCGGGGGCTCCTGCGTAAACAGATCAGCGTCGATGCGGGCAATGCGGCCATAGAGATTGTCGGTTTCTTCCACCAGTTCCAACAACCGCCCCGGCAATTCATTTTCCGCGCCGGACAGGGATTGCTCATCGGGGTGGCGCGTTTCACTTTCCCCGAGGCGATATTTTTCATTGGCCGCTTCGGCAAAACTCATCTCGCCTTCGCGCATGGCCCGCAGCACCAGAAGCCAGGAAGCTATTTGCATCAGGCGCGTGGTCAGGCGCATGGAACATCCCGCATAGGTCAGCGCCCCGGCCCGCGACAATTCCTTGGCAGCCTCGCGTCCCTCGCCATCCAGATAGGCAGCGGTCTCCTCGACCAATTCCATGCCGATGGCAAAAATATTGGAAAACATTTTTGAAGATACGAAATCCCGCGCCGCTTTATTGTCGGAGATTTGTTGCTCTGCTGATAAACCCTGTGTCACGCTCTGGGTTGCCCTCTTTTGTTCCGGCGAAATCATCGCCCCATTCTTTTATGATGGCCCCTATTTCCCTGAAGTGCAATGGCGCAAATCTTAACGATGAAAGCGCCAGAGAATCACATCTCCGAGGGTGTATATTTGCCATCCCGCAGCTTTAACAAAAGCAACCCTCATGCCAGCAACTTTCTAGGGAAAAACAGGCCCTTATGCGGGGTTCCTACCTGTATAAGGCGTGTTGCGACTTATTATTGGGAGCATTGCCGCAATCTGCTCGCCCCATGGGGGAACCCTGCTCACCCTAACCAATGGCGGGCGCGCCTTTTTGAAACAGTTTTCATTGCTTGAACAACGCCTCGGCGGCGGCATTTACAGAGCCGCGCTTGGCCTGCTCGGCCTCTATCCGGGAAATTTCCTGCTTCAGGCTTTCTATGCGTCCGGCAAGCTCGTCCCGGGACAGGGTGGACAGGTCCTGCTTTGCCATTTCTTCCAGTAATTTATCCCCATGGGGATCCGTAATCGAACGGGAGAGAATATCACTCATTGGGGGCCTCCTTGGTATTTTGCCGGCTCTTGCCAAGCCTGCTCCCATCGTGCCATTTGAACGCGATAAAAGAAAGAGCCCGAAGCCCCATGCCAGATGCCCTGCCGCAAGAAATTACTGTCATCGAAATTACCAAACCCGGCGGACCGGAGGCTTTGCAATTGGCAAAGCGCCCCTGCCCCAGACCCGGTCCACAAGAGGTTCTCGTAAAAACCCATGCCGCCGGCGTTAACCGTCCTGATATTTTGCAACGCAAAGGTGTCTACCCGCCACCCAAAGGCGCGAGCGATATTCCGGGGCTCGAAATTGCCGGACAGATTATCGCTATCGGGGAAAATGTCAGCCAATGGCAAATCGGCGACAAAATCTGCGCCCTGCTGACAGGTGGCGGCTATGGGGACCATGCCATCGCCCATGCGGGGGCGTGCCTGCCAGTGCCGCAAGGATTTTCCTATGAGGAAGCCGCCGCCCTGCCCGAAACATTTTTTACCGTCTGGACCAATCTGTTTGAGGATGCTGCCTTGCAAAAAGGCGAGCGGGTTCTGGTCCATGGTGGCACCAGCGGTATTGGCACCACCACCATCATGCTGGCCAAGGCTTTCGGGGCCGAAAGTTTTGCCACCGCTGGCACAGATGAAAAATGTGCCTTTGCCAAAAATCTGGGGGCCAGCAAAGCCTTTAACTATAACAGCGCGGATTGGAGTAAAGAGATAGAAGCCCTCGGCGGGGTCGATATAGTCCTTGATATGGTGGGCGGGGATTATCTGCTTAAAAATATTGCCTGCCTGCGCGAGGGCGGGCGGCATATTTCCATCGCCTTTCAGCGCGGCATGATTGGCGAGGTCAATATTGTCACCATCATGCGCAAACGCCTGCGACTGACAGGCTCCACCCTGCGCGCCCGCGCCGATAGCGAAAAGGCGCGTATTGCCGGTGCCTTGCGTGCGCAGGTTTGGCCTAAACTCGGAGATGCGTTGAAACCGGTCATTGATCGCAGCTTCCCCCTGATACAAGCCGCCAAAGCCCATAAATATATGGAATCCGGGACGCTTAAGGGCAAAATCGCTCTCACTATCGATTAAATCCCCTTGGCAGGGCCAGCCAAAGCGCCTATATCAGCCCCTGATTGCTGCCCATGCAGCATGGCTTTTTCCCCCTTCATTTCGGCGGCAAAAGCCCGGATGCGGCCCGTGACGGGCGGTCCGGCCATGGGCGGATTTGTTCTTTAGACCCCTTGAAGGAGGCCACGACGCCATGTCCAATCACCCGCTAATGCCCAAGGCCACCGCCGTCTGGCTGATCGACAATACCGCCCTTTCTTTTGATCAAATAGCTGCCTTTTGTGGTCTGCACCCTTTGGAAGTCAAAGGCATTGCCGATGGCGATGTTGCCGCCAGCGTGCGCGGCATCAACCCGATCACCACCGATCAGCTGACCCGTGAGGAAATTGCCAAGGGCGAGAATGATCCCGAATACAAGATCAAACTGACTCACAAGAAACCGATCATCATCAAAGCCAAGCGCAAAAAAGCACCACGTTATACCCCCCTGTCCAAACGGCAAAACCGCCCCGATGCCATTGCCTGGATGGTGCGCAATCATCCGGAAGTATCGGATGCACAAATTTCCCGTCTGCTGGGCACAACAAAATCGACCATTGTTGCCATTCGCGATCGCACCCATTGGAATGCCGCCAATCTTGAACCTCGCGATCCGGTTGGTCTTGGGCTTTGCACACAAATCGAGCTGGATGCGATTGTTAATAAAGCCGCCAAGAAAAAGGCCAAAATGGATGCCCTTAACCCGCCAGCCGAGGAAGGCCCAAGCCTGATGGCCACCGATGATATCATCACGCCAAAAGAAGAGCCTGCCAAAAAAGTTTCTGCGGCCGATGTATTTGCCAATTTCACGGATGACGAAGAAAAGTAATTTTCTTTCTAGAGCCTTTTTTCGTTTTGATTGAATCAAAACCGGGCTCTAAGTCTTTGTTTTTGAGCACTTCTTATCCGAAAACCGGCCTCACCCTGAGGAGCCGCGAAGCGGCGTCTCGAAGGGTCCACTTATCCTGGAAACGCTCTAAGCTACCCTCAATAAAAAACCCCTCACATTTTTCATGTGAGGGGTTTTCCTTGATGGAGGGGTTTTACGCTAAAACAGGTTGGGTCAAAAAATAAAACTATTCCGCTGCAACCATATCGGGGGAAAGTTTTTTTCGCACTTCCTCCATTTCATCCTTAAGGCGCAGTTTCTGTCGTTTAAGCTCTGTCAATCGATTTTCATCAAAGGCTGGTCGGCGAAGTTCCTCCGATAGGATGGCTTCCAATTCCTGATGGCGGGCATCAAGCATTTCCAGACGACCTTGAAGCGACATAAGATTCTCCTTTCGATTGATGTGAACAAGGATATTCAACACCTAAAACGGGAATTTGTCACGTCTCTTCTTGTTAATATTCGTCTAACGTTATAACGCCATGGATTAGCAGCAAAATTTCTTTTAAGAGTATATTCTGCTCACTATCTGAACGGAGCTGAAAGAGTGAAACGCATTATCATCGGTATTACAGGCGCTTCCGGCGTGGCCTATGGCCAGCGCCTGTTGCAGGCGTGCAGCGCAGCAAATATCGAAACCCATCTGGTGATCTCCCCGGCTGCGGAAATGACCATCAAATATGAGCTTGGCATCACAACAGAAAAACTGGCTGCACTGGCGACCAAAAAATATGCCATCAAAGATGTTGGTGCCGCCATTGCTTCGGGCTCCTTCAAGACTATGGGCATGGTTATCGCCCCCTGCTCCGTGCGCACCATGTCGGAAATAGCCACCGGGGTGACCTCCACATTGTTAACCCGCGCTGCCGATGTGGTCTTAAAAGAGCATCGCAGGCTGGTGTTGATGGTGCGCGAAACGCCTTTGCATCTTGGCCATTTGCGCACCATGACAAGCCTTGCAGAGATGGGGGCGACCATCGCGCCACCATTGCCGGCCTTTTATACAGAGCCAAAAACCATTGATGACCTCATTGATCAATCTGTGGGCCGGGTGCTTGATCTTTTTGATATCGACAGCCCGCTAACCAAACGCTGGGGGGAAGACCTTGAAAAAGGCAGGCGATAGCAAGGCCGGTGATAATCCGTTCTGGGACTGGTCCCTTGAATTTTATGCCCGACCGGGTACCGCCCCGAAGCTGCTTGCCCTGCAGGATAAGCATGGCTGCAATGTCAATCTGGTTTTATGGCTGCTCTGGCAAAATGGTGTCAGCGCCCCTATGCTCTCCCGCGCCCAAACCGCCCTTGCAGAACTGTCCGGCCTTTACACCCTGCCCTTGCGGCAAATCCGCCAAAAGGCCAAAGGTGAAAAAGCGCTTTATCAGGCCCTCAAACAAGCCGAATTACTGGCCGAGCGCATGGAGCAGGATTGCCTCTATACCCTCAGCGCCTCCGCGAAAAACAGTCTTGAAACCCGCCTCAATCGCGAGGACAGTTTTGCCACCTATCTTGCAAGCCTTGATCTTGAGGGCGATAAAATTCGCCAAGCACAGGAAATCTTTGCCGGGCTTCTTGCCATCACCCCCCATTAGACGCCATATCTTGGCTTCCATTCATTCTCCAGCAGGGCCGTTATGACCAACAGCAACAAACCAGACACCCCCTTCACACTGATTGACGGCGATGGCAGTTCTGCGCCACAAAAGGGACTGACCCCGGCGGCCGACAATGATGATGCGTTGTTGATGAAAATTGCCCAGCTTGAGCAGGAACATCGCGATCTTGACCATGCTATTAACATCCTTGAAGAGCGCATGCCCTATGAGCGCCTGACCCTGCAACGCATGAAAAAGCGCAAGCTGGCCCTAAAAGATTCGATCGTCTCCCTCAAAGACCGGTTAACCCCGGATATCATCGCCTAATTCGGGAATATTATGACAAAAATCATTCAGGGCCTGCGCGAGATTGCCCCTTCCTATGACGCCCTTTTATGCGATGCCTGGGGGGTCTTGCATAATGGGATCGAACTATTCCCCGGTGTCGAAAAGGCCCTTTTGGAATTTCGCCAAAATCACGGACCGGTTCTGGTTTTAACCAATGCCCCGCGCCGCGGAGACATCATCCCGCCGCAACTGGACCGCCTAGGGCTATCACGCGACGCCTATGACGGGGTTGTTACCTCCGGTGACGCCACAAGGGCGGCGATCCGGAAATTTGGCACAGCCCCGGCCTTTAAGCTCGGCCCGGAAAAAGATGAAACCCTATATCAGGGGCTTGATTTGAATTTTGTGCCGCTGGAACAGGCGCATTTTATCATCTGCACCGGCCTGTTTGATGATTTAACCGAGACCCCCGATGATTATCATGATCTGCTGCAACAGGCCCTTGCTTTTCAGCTACCTATGATCTGCGCCAATCCGGATATCGTCGTTAATTTTGGCGATCGCATGATTTATTGCGGCGGGGCGCTTGCAGCGCTTTATGCAAAGCTTGGCGGCGAGGTGATTTATGCGGGCAAGCCCCATGCGCCGATTTATGATCTCGCCCTGACAAAGTTCACAAAGATCAAGCCCGGTATTGACCGAAAACGAATTTTGGCCATTGGCGATGGTCTCGGCACTGATATTCGCGGGGCCAATCAACAGGGGCTGGATGTTGTTTTTATCGCTGATGGCATTGCCGGGGGTGAATTTGGCTTTGACGGCACCATAAGCGAACAGGCGATTACCAAACTTCTATCACAACAGGGGGTCCATGCCCTTGCCAGCATGAAAGGCCTGCAATGGTAGAAACAGACCCGCGCATCATCTTTATAGACGGCACGCTTCCGGTCCCTGAAGAAGCGCGGCGCTGTGTCGCGGTGATCGGTAATCTCGACGGGGTGCATCTTGGCCATCAGTTTTTAATTGATGAAGCCAGAGAGCTGGCCGAGGGCATGAGCGCGCTGACTGGTGCCGTTGTTTTTTCCCCCCACCCGCGCAGTTTCTTCCAGCCCGATGGTGAGCCTTTTCAACTGACCCCGCTTTTGCACAAGGCCGAGCTTGCTTTGGCCTGCGGTGTGGATCGGGTTTTTATTGTGCCGTTTGATGAGCGCTTAAGCAGCCTGTCGCCGGAAGGGTTTGTTGGCGATATTCTGCATCAACAGCTTGCTCTTATTGGCGTGGTGGTCGGGGAAGAATTTCAATTTGGCAAAGGCCGCGCGGGCAATGCCGCTTCTTTGCAAAGTCTTGCACAAAAGCACGATATGGCCAGCCTGATTGTCACCCCGATTGGCGCTGGCGCAGAAAAATATTCCTCCTCCAGCGCCCGCACCGCTCTGCGCGAAGGCAGGCCGGAAACCGCTCTTGCCATTCTGGGGCGCCATTGGTCGGTGCGCGGTGCGATCGCCCATGGCAAACGCCTTGGTCACAAAATCGGCT
>JALSJA010000240.1 GCA_026989615.1 Parvularculaceae bacterium
CCAATCGGCAATATCGGCCAAGGCCCGTGCGGCCATAGCCCGTTTGCGGGCACGGGTTTTTTCCTTGCCTTTAATCCGTTTGCCCTTGGCGTCATGGGGCGGGATTTCGATTTCCGGGAATAAGCCGAAATTGATATTCATGGGCTGAAAGGTCTTTTTGCTACCGGCGCCCTCGGATAAATGCCCACCGGTAATATGGCGGTGCAGGGCGCCCAGAGCGGTTGTTGCCGGTGGTAAAATGGTTTTGCCATTCAAGGCTTGGGCCGCGGCAAAGCGCCCGGCGAGCAAGCCGATAGCAGCGCTTTCCAGATAACCCTCGACGCCGGTGATTTGTCCGGCAAAGCGCAGGCGCGCCATGGGCTTAAGGCGCAGGGATTGGTCAAGCAGGCGCGGGGCGTTTAGAAATGTATTACGATGTATGCCCCCGAGACGGGCAAATTGCGCATTTTCCAGCCCCGGTATTTGCCGGAAGACCTCTGCTTGTGCCCCATATTTCAGCTTGGTTTGAAAACCGACCATATTGTAAAGCGTACCAAGGGCATTGTCCTGACGCAGTTGCAATACCGCATAGGGGCGCTTGCCTGTGCGCGGATCGGTCAGCCCTACGGGCTTCATGGGACCAAAACGCAAAGTCTCGCGCCCGCGCTCGGCCATGACCTCCACCGGCAGGCAGCCCTCAAAATAGGGGGTGTTTTTCTCCCAATCCTTGAACTCGGTCTTCTCTCCCGCCAGCAGGGCGTCGATGAAGTTTTCATATTCGTCCTGGGAGAACGGGAGATTGATATAGTCGGCCCCATCGCCGCCGGGGCCGACCTTGTCGTAGCGCGACTGAAACCATGCGGTATCGAAATTAATGCTGTCCTTGTGGATGACCGGGGCAATGGCATCAAAAAACGCCAACTCCTCTTCGCCGGTCAGATCGTGAATGGCCTCGGCCAAAGCCATGGAGGTCAAAGGCCCGGTGGCGATAATCACATTGTCCCAATCCTCCGGCGGCAATCCGGCAATCTCCCCGCGCTCTATGGTGATAAAAGGATTTTCGGTAATCGCTTTTGTCACCGCCGCGGAAAAATGATCGCGATCCACCGCCAACGCCCCGCCAGCGGGCAGCTTATGGGCATCGGCTGAGGCCAGAATGATCGATCCGGCCAGGCGCATTTCTTCATGGAGTACACCAACGGCATTATTTTCCTTGTCATCGGAACGAAAGCTATTGGAGCAAACCAGTTCAGCGCAATAATCCGTATGATGGGCTTCCGTCTGGCGATGGGGGCGCATTTCATGGAGGATAATGCGTGCCTGATCCGGCGATAATCCGGATTTGGCAAATTGGCCTGCCGCCTGCCACGCCGCTTCCGATCCGGCCAATCCGGCCCCTATGATGTGTATGGTTTTCATGAGATGTGAAATAGGCCCGATTGAGCCAAAAAGAAAGGGGCAAGAAAAACGGCAAGCGTTATTGCAAACCTGCGAGAATTCCATTCGCTTCAAAAACCATCAGCGCTAATTCCTCCCCCGTAAAACGGGGGAGGTGCCCGACAGGGCGGAGGGGGCCAACGGATTTTTGGGCCTGTGAAGAATTTTTGGTTTAAGACTGTGCTTGCAGGGCTGCGACCGCAGCCCCGGCGCTCATGCGCCGCGCTCGCTGCCCCTTGCGCAGCAAGGGAATAGCAGTGAGCGTAAATAGTAAAAAACCCAAGGGCTGCGACCGCAGCCCCGGCGCTCATGCGCCGCGCTCGCTGCCCCTTGCGCAGCAAGGGAATAGCAGTG
>JALSJA010000241.1 GCA_026989615.1 Parvularculaceae bacterium
CTACTTAAATAAAAGAGGCCCGCGGATATTTATCCGCGGGCCTTTTTCTTATTTTACGCGATAATGTAAAATTCATCGATTGCGCATGCCTTATGGCTACACTGCTATTTTCAGAAATTGACCTCGCACAGCTTTCACACTCTCCCGTCGAGCAGTCCTGTGAGAGATAACCCTTTCCCTGCAAATATAACCTTTCATGTAGTTAGAGCGTTTCCAGGATAAGTGGGTACCGGTTATCCGTCCGGCCCTTCGCCTTGGCTCAGGAGCGTCAAAACAAAGACTTAGAGCCCGGTTTTGATTCCATCAAAACCGGACAGGCTCTAAGAAAACCATACAATTACTACCTCTAAATAGGTATTTGCGCGAACCGCGTTTTATAGTAGGATACCAAGCTATATGTCATGGAGTAGGAATTCACAAAAATGAAGATTTTTCGATCAATTGCCCTTTTTCTTGCGGCAAGTCTGGCAGCTGCCCTTTCAACCCTCGGCATGGCTGCGGCAAAGGTAGAGCCTTATCCGCTCGATTATTTTGCTGTTCGCGCACAAATGTCCGGCGTGGAACTATCTCCTGACGGAAAATATGTGGCCTATCAGCAAATTCTCTCCAAGGAAGGCAATCCGGTCATCCGTATTCATAAAACGGAAGACCTGACCAATGGGAAAACAGAGCCCATGCGCACCATTGGCGGTGACAGCATGGAAGTCACAGGTTTCAGCTGGGTTGATGAAACTGCGATGATTGTCTCCTTCCGGGCGCAGGTCAGCAACAAAATTGATGGCTTCAATGAAGGTGCCTATCGCGGCCGATTGGCCCTGTATAATGTTGCAAAAGACAAATTCAGCAATATGAGTGATTCCACCAGTAAAACCGGTTTCTCTATGGAGCTCGTCAATGTCCTCCCTCATGAGCAGGGTAAGGTTCTGATCAATTTGAGTGAAAGCGGCGAAGGCAAGACATCCCGCTCCAACTATTACAAGCTTGATCTCAAAACATTATCAAAACGTCTCGTCTTGAAAGGTAACCGCGATGTTGGGGGAATCCGTTTCGACTCCCATGGCAATCCGCGCTTTGCCTTTAGCTTTGATCGCGCCGCTTCAGAGTTCATATATCTCTATCGCAAGCCGGGCGCCAAGAGCTGGGACGAGATTTATCGCCATCCATTGTCCAGTTTTGAAGAATTTGACATCCTCGCTTTTGACGAAAACAACCCCTCACGCCTCTATGTTCGCGCCCATAATGGGGCGGACAAAGCAGCGCTTTGGTTCTTCAATGTTGACACAAAATCCTTTGGCAAGAAAATCTTTTCGCACCCAGTTTCCGAGATAACGCGCCTGCGCCGCCACAGTAATTTCTGGACCAATCCGGATACTGTAGTTGGAGTCGGCTATTTCACAGACAAAAGCCACATCGTCTACTTTAACAGCGAGGAAGCCGCGATTGAAGAGGCGACCTATGCCCAACTTGAAGATATAGTCCCCCATGCCTCTCAACCACGAATGACAAGTCGTTCACGCGATGGGCAAACCCTTGTCGTCCTCAATTTTGGCCCACGCGACCCAGGTTCATATTACCTTCTTGCCAATGGCAAATTCCAATATCTTGGGGGGCGTTACCCATTATTGAAAAACGAAGATTTAGCCGAGGTGCGCTATATCAATTACCCTGCCCGCGATGGTCGCAATATACCGGCCTATGTCACCATTCCAAAAGGCGAGCCTCCCTTCCCGCTGGTGGTGATGCCCCATGGTGGCCCTTTTGTTCGCGAAACCGTCACCTATGATGAATGGGCGCAATTATTGGCCAATAATGGCTATATGGTCTTGCAACCGCAATATCGCGGTTCACGCGGATATGGTCTTGATTTTTACAAATCCGCTTTCATTGAACGCGGCCAAGGCGGCTATAAAATGCAGGACGATAAGGATGATGGTGCGCTTTATCTCGTTCAGCAGGGATTAGCGGATCGCGATCGCCTCGGCTTTTTCGGCTGGTCCTATGGTGGCTATGCCGCCCTTATCGCTGCGGCACGTCCTGACAATATTTACCAATGCTCCATTGCCGGCGCAGCGGTTACCGATAACCAGCTTCAGGTTAACTTTTACCGCAATGATTTGCGGGGATCGTCTAGAACAGAACAAATAAAGTTCTGGGATGAATCCATCAGCCCGATTGATCAAGCCGACAAGGTGAATATTCCTTTGCTGGTCGTTCACGGCTCTATCGACCAACGGGTTCCCCCTGAGCATGCCAAACGCTATCTCAAGGAACTGGACAAGCACGGCATCCCCTATCAATATCTTGAGCTTGAGGGCGCCGATCATTTCTACGATACTCTATACTATCGTCACAAAATCAAATTCTTTACCAAAATGATCGATTTCTTTAAAAATGATTGCGGGCCGGGTGGCCTCTAACCCCCCTGCTCTCAATTACAAAAACAAAAGCCGCGCCGATCAGGGCGCGGTTTTTTATTCCCAGAGCTAAAAAAGAAAACTAGATCAATCCCGCCAATGGCGAAGACGGGTCGGCGTATTTCTTGCGCCCCATACGCCCGGCGAGATAGGCTTCGCGCCCGGCAATCACCGCATATTTCATCGCCCTTGCCATGCGAATCGGATCTTTGGCCTCGGCAATTGCCGTATTCATCAACACCCCGTCGCAACCAAGCTCCATGGCAATAGCCGCGTCCGATGCCGTGCCTACGCCGGCATCCACCAATACCGGCACCTGCGCTTGCTCGACAATCAGCCTTATATTAACCGGGTTTTGAATCCCAAGACCGGAGCCAATGGGCGCGCCCAAAGGCATGATCGCGCAACAGCCGACATCTTCCAATTTGCGCGCATAAACCGGATCATCGGTGCAATAGACCATCACCTCAAAACCATCCGCAATAAGCTCTTTGGCAGCGCTCAAAGTTTCTGCCATATCCGGATATAATGTCTTCTGGTCCGATAAAACTTCCAGCTTGACCAAATTCCACCCTCCCGCTTCACGGGCAAGGCGCAAAGTGCGCATGGCATCAGCCGCCGTAAAGCATCCGGCGGTGTTGGGCAGATAGGTATATTTTTCCGGTGATAAAAAATCCATCAACATTGGCGCATCGGGGTCGGTCAGATTAACCCGCCGCACCGCCACGGTTACAATCTCAGCGCCCGCAGCTTCTGCGGCAGCGGCATTTTGCGCATAATCGCTATATTTACCCGTGCCGATAATCAGCCGCGAGGTAAACCTCCTGCCGGCAATCGTAAAACCATCATCATCCACAATCTGACCTTCCGCCATATTTATCCGCCTCCAACGAAATTAACAATTTCCAGCCTGTCACCATCTTCAAGCATCGTCCTGTCATAAGCCGATTTCGAGACGATTTCCCGGTTAAGCTCCACCGCCACTTTCAAGGAAGGCACACCAAGCACCGCCAGCAATTCCGCCACGCTCATCGGCGGATCAAAGCTTTTTTCATGACCATTAACAACCAGACGCATCATCTGCTTCCCTTAAACACATAGCACCCGCGCTGCTCTTGACTTGCAGGAATTTTGCAACCGCGATAGTGCTGGAATAGCCGCGCCATGCTGATATAAGGGGTATAGTCCCGGCCCGCAACAAGACCAGAAAAAAGGCCAAAATTTCAGGCAAAACCAATGATCATGACATGACCAAGACCCTTTTTTACATCGTGAATGGCCCCAATCTCAACCTTTTGGGACAAAGAGAGCCGGAAATTTATGGTCATGAGACTTTGGCTGAAATTGAGCAATCCTGCCGGGACTGGGCCAAAAAACGCGACATCGCCCTGACCACCCATCAGACCAATTCAGAAGGCACGCTGGTCGACCACATTCAGGCGGCAGCCAAGGATGCAGACGCTCTTATCATCAACCCCGGCGCCTATACCCATACCTCCATAGCCCTTCATGATGCTCTTGCTGCTTGCAAACCCCCCAAGATAGAGCTGCATCTGTCCAACCCGCATGCAAGGGAGCCTTTTCGCCACCGCTCTTTTGCCAGTTCAGTAGTCAATGGCGTGATTTGCGGCTTTGGGGCCCATGGATATATACTTGCGCTAGAGGCCGCATATGGCCTAACACATGGCCTGACATCGGACCTGACATTAGGCCGAAAATCGTGATATCCGCCATTTGGCCGCTTCGGCCACAATAGCGCTAAAATGACCAACAGGCCCAAAGGATAAACAGGAAAATTTCATGGCTGACAAGAAATCCAATTCCCAATTTGAAAAAGAATTAGCTCTGGTGCGAGCAATGGCCCAGGTTCTCGAAGAAACCGGCCTCTCGGAAATTGAGATCGAACGAGAAGATGTCAGCGTTCGGGTCGCCTGTGGAACAAAAACCGTATTGGCCGCTGCCGCAGCGCCAAGTGCAGCAGCCAGCCCTGCGGCACAACCAAGCGATCCCGCCAGTATCGCCCAAGGGTCGGCGGCCTCTGCAGCCTCGGATCCCGGCGCGGTCAAGTCTCCCATGGTTGGTACCGCCTATCTCGCCCCGACACCCGGCGCGGAGCCTTTTGTTAAAATTGGCGATCAGGTTAGCGAGGGCCAGACCTTGCTGATCGTTGAAGCCATGAAAACCATGAATGAAATCAAAGCGCCAAAATCAGGCACTATTCGCCAAATTCTGGCCCGCGACGCCGAGCCTGTCGAATTTGATGAGCCATTGGTCATTATCGGTTAAATTCGCGCCTCTTTTTTAGCGCCTTAAAAAGAAATGCAAGATGTTCAAAAAAGTCCTCATCGCCAATCGCGGTGAAATCGCTCTTAGAATTCATCGTGCCTGCAAGGAAATGGGCATTGCCACCGTTGCCGTTCATTCCACGGCTGATGCCGGTGCCATGCATGTGCGCCTTGCGGATGAAAGTGTGTGCATTGGGCCTGCTGCTGCCCGCGACAGCTATTTGAATATTGCTGCAATTATTGCCGCCGCAGAAATTACCGATGCCGATGCCATTCATCCGGGCTACGGGTTTTTATCGGAAAATGCCCGCTTTGCAGAAATTGTCGAAGCCCATGACATCACTTTTATCGGCCCCAAAGCCGAGCATATCCGCACCATGGGTGACAAAATCGCTGCCAAGGAAGCCGCAGGCAATGCCGGCATCCCGCTCGTTCCCGGCTCCGATGGCGGGATAAACACCATTGAAGAAGCCCGTAAGGTCGCCAAAAAAACCGGCTTCCCCGTGCTTATCAAGGCAGCTGCCGGTGGTGGTGGCAAAGGCATGAAGCTGGCCCGCGATGAAAGCGAGCTGGAAATGGCCATGAGCACCGCCAAACAGGAAGCCAAGGCCGCCTTTGGCGATGATGCCATCTATATCGAAAAATATCTGACATTACCGCGCCACATCGAAATTCAAATTGCCGCCGACAGTTTTGGCAATGTCATTCATCTGGGCGAGCGCGATTGTTCTTTGCAACGCCGCCACCAAAAGGTTCTGGAAGAAGCCTTATCGCCTGCTCTGACGCAAAAAGAGCGTGAGCGTATTGGCGAGACCACCAGAAAAGCGATTGAAAAACTTGGCTTTCTTGGCGTCGGTACGGTTGAATATTTATATGAAAATGGCGAATTTTACTTCATCGAGATGAATACTCGCCTGCAGGTCGAACATCCCATTACCGAACAGGTGACCAATGTCGATCTGGTGCGCGAACAGATCAATATCGCCGCCGGGAAGAAGCTCTCCATTCAACAAAAAGATATTACCTTTCGCGGACATTCCATTGAATGTCGCATCAATGCAGAAGACCCGGTTCACTTTCAACCTTCTCCAGGCAAAGTGGTTGAATTTCATGCCCCTGGCGGGCCGGGCGTACGGTTCGATTCTGCGGTCTATGCGGGCTATACGATCCCGCCCCATTATGATTCCATGATTGGCAAGCTGATCGTGTTCGGGGATGACCGCGCATTATGTCTTGAGCGCTTGCGCCGGGCTTTATCAGAAACCGTTATTACCGGCATATCCACGACCGTGCCTTTGTTTGAGCGCTTGCTGGACGAGCCGGATTTCCAAACCGGGGATTATAATATTCACTGGCTGGAAAAATGGCTGGAAAAACAGAAATAAGCGTTTGTTTTGCTCCCTGCCCTAGAGCCTTTTCGGTTTTGATACCAATCAAAACCGGGCTCTAAGTCTTTGCTTTTGAGCACTTCTTATCCGAAAACCGGCCTCACCCTGAGCTTGTCGAAGGACCCACTTTTCGCAGAAGTGCTCTAGGGTCAGGACCTTGGAAACCCTCCAGTAAAATTTGAACAATTTTTAATAGACCCTGATGGCTAAATGGGTTCATGCTGGGCGCATGCGTAATATGAGCCTATCCAGCATCACCTATGAGGATGTCCTCAAGGCTTATCGCCTTGGCTATTTCCCCATGGCCGATAGCCGGGACAGCGAAGAAGTGTTCTGGGTGCTACCAAAATATCGCGGCATATTACCACTGGATGATTTCCATCTATCAAAATCCATGCGCAAACTTCTTCGCAATCATGATTTTACCGTCACAGTGGACAAGGCCTTTCGCGCCTGCATGGAGGCCTGTCGCGCCATCTCTACCACGCGTGATGATAGCTGGATAAATGACCAGATTGTCGAGGTTTATTGTCAGTTACACAAATATGGCCACGCCCATTCCATCGAAGTGTGGCAAGGTGAAACCATGGTCGGCGGTCTTTACGGGGTATCCATAGCTGGTGGTTTTTTCGGCGAAAGCATGTTTTCCCGGGTGTCCAATACCAGCAAGCTGGCGCTTGCCTATCTGGTCGCGCGGCTCAAAACTGGCGGCTATCGATTACTGGACACGCAATTTATCACCGATCATCTCGCTTCACTCGGCGCTGTGGAAATTGACAAAACCAGCTATCAGAAATTATTGGAAGACGCGCTCGCGGAGGAAGGCGATTTTTTTCGCCTGCCGGATCATTCCGATGGTTCAACCATTTTGCAATCAATCACCCAGACATCATAGACCGGATGGTCTACGGGGTTGAGCGCCGGGCTGGAAGCGAACATCCAACCACGAAAAATTGCCGGCACCTTGGTAAACTCTTCCGGCGTTTCCATGCCTGTTGCATTTTCTGTATCCGCAACGCTCTCGTTTGTATCCGCAGCCATGTCTTCAACGGCCACAGATGCCGCCTCGCCTTCCCCAGAATCCCCAGCCATATCAGCCGCATCCAATGCTATTTTCTCGGCCAGTGCATCGGCCTCGGCTTTTTCAAGCCGCTCCAAAGCATCCAGATCGATGATTTCAAGAAAGGCGGAAGTTTCCGGCACTTCTTCTGGCGGACGCTTATTGCAGCTGCGTGGCAATATACGCAATTTGCCGAAATCCTGCACTTTGCCAATATCAATGGTCAAATCCGTATACTGGGCGGTAATCTTGTCCAGTGCGCGCAATGTTACGGATACCGGAAGCAAAGGATTATCCGAAACAACATTATAAATGGCATCAACAAAACCGGCTCCGGTACTCGATTGCGATAAACGCTCCAACTCGTTCAAGGGGCGACCCAGATCTTCGGCACTGACCGGCGGGGCCTGCATTGTCCAGCCATATTTTTGACCGTCTCTTGTGGAGTTTCCCGTTTGCGCGGCCCCGACTGACAGCAATAGCAGGCCGGCAGTGGCGATCATGGCAGGGGTGGAAACAACAAGACGGCGCATCTGGCCAAACTCCTTTTACGATGATTTGTTATCGGCCTCTGGTGACCATGGCTGATAGTCTTTCCCCTCATCTACACCATGGGCATTTTGATATAGAGATCCTTTCGGATGATAGGCGAGCGGTGTGCCGGTCATATTCGGCAGATGATCTTTTTCAAATTTCTGGCGCGGCAACCGCCCTTTTTCTGGCGGTTCCGCAAAGGTATGGTGCAGCCAGCCATGCCAGTCCGGTGGCACCCGCGAGGCTTCGGCTACCCCGTGATAAATCACCCAGCGACGATGGCGACCATCGGCAAAGCTGGGCTTGTCGGTTTCTTCAAAATAACGATTGCCCTGCTCATCGGTGCCGATGAGCTTGGCTTTACGGCGCATCAGGGTGAACAAGGTTCCCCATGTCGCGCTATCCCACCAGACGAAAATTCGTCCCAGCATGTGATTCTCCACTTCGTTTCAGCCAGTATACACCTTATCCTTGCGGCGGGAATATGGCCTGTCTCGCCATTAAAAGTCCAGCCGGACAGGCCGCTAATGCCTTCTTATTTATGACCTTTTGGCAAGCCTTGCAGGGCCTCCTGTGGCAAATATCATTTTTTTGCCCGAAACCACAAATTATGGTAGAATATAGTTTCAAACGATACCATATATGGGGTCATGAACGAATAGCGGGTTGCGAGGACGCTCCAATTGCTCCAACCCGTAGAGGTGCTTGTTACACCCGTTCATCACCATAACCGACCCTTAAAACCGCCTTTTCGTGGATGTCAAATTATGAAAATCAATCGCTATTTCACTGCCGATAAAATCGGTCCTTATGATGACATCGCCTTTATCGAGGCGACCAGCCATGTAAAGGCCCACGCAGACATGAAAGAGCAGGTTTTGCATCTCACCGTGCCAGAAGGCTGGAGCCAGACGGCGGTTGATATCCTTGCGCAAAAATATTGCCGCAAAGCCGGAATTCCCAAAGTGCTGAAATATGTGGATGAGCCGGATATACCCTCCTTTCTGGCGCGCCGGGTCGCAGATGAGGACGCCCTCGCCAGATTACCGGAAAATGAGCGCCTGACGGGTGAAAATGACGCCACGGCCATATTTGATCGCATGGCTGGCGCCTGGGCGTGGTGGGGCTGGAAAGGCGGTTATTTTTCCAGCGAACAAGACGCCAAAAATTATTATGACGAAATGCGCTTCATGCTGGTCAGCCAGATGGCCGCGCCCAATTCCCCGCAATGGTTCAATACCGGACTACACTGGGCCTATGGCATTGAGGGCCCGGCGCAAGGCCATTATATTTGCGATTTCAAAACCGGCCAATGCAAAACCGCCCCCAATGCCTATGAGCATCCGCAACTGCACGCCTGTTTCATTCAATCGGTCAAAGATGATCTGATTGCTGTCGGCGGGGTCATGGATTTATGGCATCGCGAAGCGCGACTTTTTAAATATGGCTCCGGCTCCGGCACCAATTTTTCTTCCCTGCGCGGTGCAGGAGAACCGCTTTCCGGTGGCGGTATGTCGTCCGGTATTATCTCCTTTTTACGCATTGGCGATGTAGCCGCCGGGGCGATTAAATCCGGCGGGGTCACACGGCGCGCGGCCAAAATGGTCATTCTTGATGTCGACCATCCAGACATTGAAGAATTTGTCGACTGGAAATTGAAAGAAGAAATGAAAGTCGCCGCGCTGGTTGTTGGCTCGCGTCAATTACGCCGCCACATCAACGCCATCATGACCGCATGCGACGCAGACTCTGGCGCAGATGGCTATGATGTCAAAAAAAACGAGACCCTGAAACTCGCCGCCGCCAAGGCCCGTGCCAATGGCTTGCCGGAAAGTGTTATCAAACGCGCCATTCAATGGGCCGGGCAAGGCTTGAAAGTCCTGCCGCTTGATGACTACACCACTGATTGGGACAGTGAATCCTATCGCGCGGTGTTCGGGCAAAACGCCAATAATTCCATTCGCCTGTCCAATGATTTCATCGAGGCCGTGGCAGGCAATAATCAATGGATGCTAACCAAAAGGGTTGATGGTTCCGAGGCCAGAACTCTGCCGGCACGGGAATTATGGGAGAAAATCTCCGAAACCGCCTGGGCTTGCGCCGATCCGGGGATACAATTTTCCGACACCATCAATCAATGGCATACCTGCCCTGCGGGCGGCGAAATTCGCGCCTCCAATCCATGCTCGGAATATATGTTCCTTGATGATACCGCCTGTAATCTGGCTTCCATCAATTTGCTGAAATTCCTGCGTGACGACAACAGCTTTGACAGCAAAGGCTTTGTCCATGCTTGCGAGCTATGGGCGCTGACATTGGAAATTTCGGTGATGATGGCGGCCTATCCGTCAAAAACCATTGCCGAAAATTCTTTTGCCTATCGCACGCTTGGTCTTGGCTTTGCCAATCTTGGCGGCCTGCTAATGTCGTCAGGCACTGCCTATGACAGCGAGGCGGGTCGGGAAACCGCCGCTGCCATTAGCGCCATGATGACTGGCGCCGCCTATCGGCAGTCCGCGCGCATTGCCGCAGAGATTGGCGCTTTTCCCCGCTTTGAAGCCAATAAAGTGCCAATGCTGCAGGTTATTGAAAACCACGCCGCCGCTTGCGGGGTTGAGGGCATCACCGCCAAAGGCCTGACCCATCCCCCGACCCCGATCCATGGCAGTAAATGCCTGTTTGACGATATGATCGCCCAAGCCAGAACTATCTGGCAGGACGTCATCACCCTTGGCCATAAACACGGCTTTCGCAATGCGCAAGTGAGCCTGCTGGCACCAACCGGCACAATCGGCCTAGTCATGGATTGTGACACCACCGGCATTGAACCAGATTTTGCGCTGGTTAAATTCAAGCAATTAGCCGGTGGCGGTCACTTCAAACTGATCAATCAATCCGTGCCCCGTGCTCTGCGCTCCCTCGGTTATACAGACACGCACATTCGCGACATCACCGATTATGCCACAGGCCGCGCCACTTTAGAGGGTGCCCCGGGGGTCAGCTTTGACGCCCTGCGCGATGAAGGCTTTGGCGATGAGCAAATCAGGGCCCTGCAGGACGCCCTGAAAGACGCTTTTGATGTCACCTATGTCTTTACCAGGGAGGTTCTCGGCGAAGGGTTTTTGCGCGGTACGCTCGGGCTTGATGATGCGCATATCAACCAGTCCGGCTATGGCATATTGCGTGATTTGGGCTTTAGCGATGAAGATATCCACGCCGCCAATCTGTTTTGTTGCGGGGCCATGACTCTGGAAGGCGCGCCCCATTTGAAAGCCGAACATTTACCCATTTTTGATTGCGCCTCTCCTTGTGGCCGTATTGGCACGCGAAGCCTGTCGATTGACGCCCATCTCGGCATGATGGCCGCTTGCCAGCCTTTCCTGTCGGGGGCAATTTCCAAAACCGTCAACCTGCCGAACAGCGCCTCTATTGCCGATGTGCAAAAGGTCTATCAACAGGCCTGGAAAAGCGGCTTGAAAGCCATCGCCCTTTATCGCGATGGCTGCAAATTATCGCAGCCGCTGGCGGGAGCCCTGCTTGCCGATGAAGATTGGCAGGATTTGGAAGAGGCAGAAAACACGCCGGAAAAAGCCCGTATTTTTGCCGAGCGTGTGGTCGAGAAAATTATCGAGCGCGGCCCCGGTCGCCGCCGCCTGCCGGACCGGCGCAAAGGCTATATCCAGAAAGCCATTGTCGGCGGCCATAAGGTCTATCTCCATACGGGCGAATTTGATGATGGTGAATTGGGTGAAATTTTCATCGACATGCACAAGGAAGGCGCAGCCTTCCGCTCGCTGATGAATAATTTTGCCATCGCCATTTCCCTTGGCCTGCAATATGGCGTGCCCTTGGAAGAATATGTGGATGCCTATCTGTTCACCCGCTTTGACCCGTCAGGACCGGTGCAAGGCAATGACCAGATTAAAAACGCGACCTCCATTCTGGATTATATTTTCCGCGAACTGGCCATTTCCTATATGGGACGCGATGACCTTGCCCACCATCCCCTTGGCGAGGAAGGCTTTGATGCCATAGGCAGCGGCGTTGACAGGGAAAAAATTCAGGAGGACGCCACCAGCCTCGTCTCCAGAGGGTTTGGCCGATCTTCCACTATGGATAATCTGGTTGTCCTGCGTGGCGGTGAATTTGATCGTCTGCGCCAGGCCTCCAATGGCGATATGGCGCCGTCCAATGATATAGGCGAGATAAGTGACAATAATACCGACAGTCCAATTTCACGAAAACCAAAAGCGCCCCCGGCTGGCAAGCTTGCCACGCCAAAGATGGACCCGCTTAGCCCCAGCGAGGAAGCCCGCATCAAAGGCTATGAAGGGGACGCCTGCCATGCCTGCGGACAGTTCACGCTAGTGCGCAATGGCACCTGTTTGAAATGCGATAGCTGCGGCGAGACCACTGGCTGTTCGTAAGTCTCGCGTTAAAATACGCGAGCACTTCTGCGAAAAGCGGGTCCTTCGACAAGCTCAGGATGAGGCCGGTTTTCGGATAAGAAGTGCTCAACAACAAAGACTTAAGATCCCGGTTTTGATTGGTATCAAAACCGGATAGGCTTTAAGGCGCTTTGCGCTTCAA
>JALSJA010000242.1 GCA_026989615.1 Parvularculaceae bacterium
CGCTGCATCATCCAGACCGACAAAACGGACATCGGAGACCTGCCCGGCTTTTTTCCGCGCTTCAATCACTTGCTGAAAAGCGCTTAAAATCGAAGGATCGATAAAATCCTTGACCTCGCTTAAATCCCCGCGGGCAAAGCCCGTAACCACCATCTCGTAAAATTTGGAAGCCCCGCGCAAAAATTCGGTTTCCGAAAAATCCGGATAGGCGCGGGTCAAAACGGCCAACCATGCCGGAGAGCCAGCGGCCACCTCGTCATCAGAGCGCACAAGGCGCGGGCCCGGTTTTTCCTGCTCGGCGGCATTATCAGCCATTTTTCCGCCCGCGCTGCGCCCTTCGCGAGGCAAGGGCTTGTCGTCCCCCTCCTGACCATCACTATCCTCACGGCCAAGCACGGAATATAACTGAAAGCCAATGACCGCGGCCACAATCATCCAAAAAATCAAACCCATATCCATCACAAAATCCAAAATTCCAAGAAATGCTATCAACAAATCTGCGCGAAAGGCTCGCGAAACACCATCAGGCTACTTATATAGGGTCGGACCTATAATATACAGCCCTGAAATTCCAGCCCTTTTGGGTCGCCAAGGAGTGATATTGCATGATTGCCCTCATTTTATTGACCCTGTTTGTTATCCTGCCAACGCTGGAAATCTGGGTAATCGTCAAAGTGGCCATGGAATTTGGCGCTTTTCCCACGGTTTTGGCGACTATTTTCACCGCCATTCTTGGCTCGATCATTATCCGGATGCAGGGTTTTGCCGCCATCAATGAATTACGGGCAGATTTGCAAAATGGCACCAGCCCCGCCGGACCCATTATCCATGGGGCTTTTTTACTGTTTGCGGCCCCGCTTTTAATGTTGCCGGGCTTTATCACCGATGGCATCGGATTTTTGCTTCTGGTCCCCCCGATACGCGTATTTTTGGGCCGCGCCATTTTGAAATGGGTCAAAAAACAAACCGATGCCGGGCATATCAAAATTTTATAGGCTCTTGTCGCCCGGCAACGCCCTTGCCGAGGCGGCCCGGCCGTGGTAGCAGGCCCGCCTCATAACCTTTTATAGCGATTAGGATCCAATCATGTCCGAGACCAACACCCCGCCAGAAGATAACGCCGCCAAGCCTGAAGGCCAGCCGGACCCGGCCACGCTGCCAAGCATTCGCACGCTTGATCGCTATGTCAAAGATCTGTCTTTTGAAAACCCGAACTCGCCCATGAGCCTTAACCCTGCTCTGCCGAACCCGGCAATGGAAGCGCAAGTCGGTGTCGGTTTTCGCCAGCTCGGCCCGGAGCAATTTGAGGTCGAGCTGTCCTGCACCGTAACCGCCAAACATGGCGACAATATCGCCTTTGTCATCGAGGTTAATTATGGCGGATTATTTGTATTGCAAAACATGACACAAGAAATGTCGGAGCGCGCTTTGCTGGTTGATTGCCCGCAAATCATGTTCCCCTATATGCGCCACATCATTGCCGAGGCAACCCGCAGTGGCGGGTTTTCCCCGCTCACCATGCAGGCAGTCAATTTTGTCGAACTATATGAAAAGCAAAAAGCAGACGCCAAAGCCAATCCTCAAGGCGCCGCGGCCAGCACCCCAACCGATAATCCGGCTTAAAAACCCGCATCACAATTTTTCTTTGCCCCCATGGCGGCTCGCCCAGATGGCATTGTCCATTTCTGCAATAAATTTCTCATGAGCCGCCAGCTCTTCTGCCTGCAATAAAGATTTCAGCGGTTTTTGGCGCTGCGGTGTTTCCTGTTGCAGCGCCTCATTGCCGCTGGCCATCCCCCCCGGTGCCAGGTCAAGCCCCGCCTGTCGGCCCCCTGTCAACTCGATATAAACTTCCGCCAGCAAGCGCGAATCCAGCAAAGCCCCATGACCATCACGTTCGCGCTCTGCGGTATTGATTCCAAAACGCGAACATAAAGCATCAAGCGATGCCGGCGAACCGGGAAATTTCCGCCGGGCAATTTGCAAACTATCAATCACTTCATTTTCGATCGGCGCCAGCCCGGCTTTTTCCATTTCAAATTGCATGAATTTCATATCGAAATCAGCATTATGGGCAATCAACACCGCATCCTTGATAAAGGCATGAAAGGCCGCACCAATGCGGGGGTCCGAAAAAACCGGCTTGTCTGCCAAAAATTCCGCTGACAGGCCATGCACCTTATAGGCACCTTCCGGCATATCCCGCTCGGGATTGATATAGACATGGAAATGATTGCCGGTAATCGCGCCATTCAGCATTTCAATAGCGCCGATTTCCACGACACGATCGCCATTTTCCGGCTTGAACCCTGTTGTTTCGGTATCGAAGATGATTTGCCGCATGAAAGCCTTATGCCCCTATTTGTCCCTTTGCGGCCAGTCCAGCGCTGCCAATTGTGGATATTTCACCGCCATCTCGCCCATGATTTTTGCAACCTGTTGCCCGGCATCCTCAATCCCTTTATCGGTGCGCACCACAAAATCCGCACGGGCAAGCCGTTCTTCTTCCGCCAATTGGCGGCTTAGAATTGTCTCGAGCTTTTGCGCGCTCATCCCTTTGCGGGCCAGCACTCTTTTGCGCCGAACATCTTCTGGCGCGGTGCAAACAATAATCGCATCAAATTGCCGTTTGTTTTTTGATTCAAATAATAGCGGAATATCCAGCAATATGGCCGGCGCCTGTTCATGAGCCGCCATGAAGGCCTGCTGATCCTCATATACCAAAGGATGAATATTCTCTTCCAGCCACAATAAAAGCGAGGCATTTTCAGCAAGTCTGGCAGACAAACAATCGCGATCCACAACCCCCTCTTTCACACATTCAGGAAACCGCGCCGCAATAATCGAAACCGCCTTGCCGCCTTTGCCATACAGCCGATGCACCGCACTGTCGGCGTCCCAAACGGGAATACCATATTGCCCGAACAGCTTTGCCGTTGTGGTCTTGCCCATACCGATGGAGCCGGTCAGGCCAAGCACAATCTGTTTGGTTTTTGGCTTTGCCAGATTCTTTTTTTGCAAAAATGCCATCGCCTCTTCCGCCGGGCCGGGCTCTGCACCAAACCATTGATGAAAGCCCGGCATGGCCTGAAAAACCAGCATGGCAAGTCCGTTAAAATATTTAAGGCCCTGCTTTTTGGCCTGCATCAAAAAAGGTGTCAGGCTTGGCTCATAAACAATATCGGCAATAATCGTTTCATCTCTGGCGCCCTCAAGCGATACCGGCAGATCATCTTGCGGTTTCAGCCCCAGCGCCGTCGTGTTGACAATTATATCCGCATAAGGAACAAGTTTACCCCTCTCCTCCCAACCAACAGGCTCGACATTTGACCCAAAGCGCCTGGCCAGTGTTTCGGCGCGGGCACGGGTGCGATTGGTGATATAAATATAAGAACAGCCGGCCTCGCGCAGCGCCCATATAGTCGCCGGCGCCGCACCGCCTGCCCCCAAAACCAGAGCCGCACCACCGGAAAATTCCGGCGCATGAAACTGCAAGGCTTTCAAAAACCCCTCTGCGTCACTATTATCGGCAATGATGCGATCACGCCAAAGCCGCAACATATTGGCCGCCCCAATCGCCCGGGCCCGCGGGGTTATTTCATTGGCTATTTGCAAGGCGCGCAATTTATGCGGCAAGGTTATATTGACCCCGCGATAGCCCGCCGCCAAAAGACCTTTTATGGTTTCGGTAAAAGCCGTATCATCATCGGCTGTTTCAATCGCTCTATAATCCCCGTCAATCCCTGCCCGCTCGCACCAGAAGGCAAAAAGGCGCGGCGACAGGGAATGGGCTATCGGCGCACCAATCACCGCAGCCTTGAACCGGGATTTTACCATGGAATAAAGCTCCTCTGGCGAAGAACCGCCAATAGCGGTAATAGGGGCAGCCCAAGAATAGCAAAATGATTACCCTCCATGGCGGAAAATAATCGCACCCCGTGCTCTTCAATATAATAAGCGCCAACCGAACTTAAAACCTTCCGCCCAACGGTTTCAAGATAGGCATCAATCTCTTGATCGGTTAAATCCCGCATGGTCATTTTAGAGCTCTCTCCATGGCGCCAGATGATTTTGCCCTGTTGCGCTAGGGCAATGCCGCAATGAAGAAAATGGGTTTTGCCCGCAAGCGCTTTTAACCGCCGCTTTGCCGCTGCCAGCGTTGCGCATTTCTCGTAAGGGCGCCCTTCAAATCCCAATATCTGGTCCGCACCGATCACCAATCCGTCTTGCTGTCTGGAAACCGCCAGCGCTTTTTCTTGCGCCAGATGACAGGCCAAATCATCAAACCCAACACCAGAGCCTGTGCCCGCTTCAATCAGGGCGGTTTCATCAATATTGGCGGGGATAATTTCAAAAGCCAGACCTGCCTCCGACAGGATTTTCGCCCGAATGACACTGCCCGAGGCAAGAACCAATTTAGCCATTTTGCTGATTTTCTTTTTCTGTTTTTGCGGTCAATCGTGACAATATGCTGGCAGCGGTTTCTTCTACCGACCGCCGGGTCACATCAATGGTCGGCCAGCCCATTTTGGCAAAATAGCGTTTTGCCTTCAGCAATTCCTCGCGAATTTTCTGGGTGTCCGAATAATCATCAAGCTTGTCGCTGTCAAAACCGCGCATTCTGTTTTCGCGTATTTGCGCCAGACGGTCAGGGCTGGCCACAAGCCCGATCATCAAAGGCTTGCTGAGCGCCGCCAATTCCGCTGGGGGGTCCTGACTGGGCACCAGAGGCACATTGGCCGCCTTGATCCCGCGATTGGCCAAATACATACAGGTTGGCGTTTTCGAGGTGCGGCTAATCCCCACCAGCACCACATCGGCGGTTTCCAAATCCCACAACATCTGCCCGTCATCATGGGCAAGGGTATAATCAATCGCCGATATGCGCCGGAAATAATCATCATCAAGGCGATATTGCGCGCCGGTTTCATGGCTTTGCTGGTCATCGAGATAATCCCCGAACGCATTGAGCAAGGGGTCGAGAATGGGTATGGCCGGAACCTGAAGCTCGGCGCATTTGACCTCCAAATGCCGCCGCAAGACCTCGTCGGCCATTGTATAGAGGACAAGCCCCGGGGAGGCCTCTATCCGGGCCAGAACCTCATTGAGTTTTGGCAAGGACCGGACCATGGTTTCAATATGATCAAGGGGTTTGGCGCTATCAAACTGGGCTGCGGTTGCTTTCAGCACCGTATTTAAGGTTTCACCGGTCGTATCGGAAATCAAATGAACATGATAATATGTTGTGTTTTGCCCCTTTCCGGCGATTGAGGGCAGGGCATCACTGGTCTTTGATGGAATATGGCTCGACATAATATCCGCTCGGCTTGTGCTCCAGAGCCTATGCGGTTTTGATACCAATCAAAACCGGGCTCTAAATCTTTGTTTGTGAGCACTTCTTATCCGAAAACAGGCCTCATCCTGAGCTTGTCGAAGGACCCAGTTTTCGGGAAGTGCTCTAGCTCTCTTTAAATCTCCGGGGGAAAATCCGGATTTTCCTGTGGATAAATGTCAGCATGTTCGGGTTTTTGTCGAGGATTGATTACCGAAAAATTGCCCCTTGCGGCAGCAAAAACTTTCCCCGTGCTTTCACTCATTATAATCACCCCCCAGAAAGGAAAAGTTTTTCCACCAAACCCTATCTGGAAAATACGGCCCTTTTCGACATCCTCGTCTCGCTTCCGGAACTACCAAGGTATTACCGGCCATACTTTATGGTTTTGTTAACCATTTTTTGTGGAAAACCCTCGGGAAAACCCTTTTTTTCTGGGAAAACTCGATTCCACCCGGCTTATCCACACTGCCCACAGGCTAATGAGGTCTTTTAGGTTTTCTTTTTTGAAGGACAAGATAAAAGGCGAGAGGAAAGGCCATATCACAAAATGACAGACCAACCCCTTTTGAAAGCCCTCTCCGGTCAAGCGGTAGAACCACCCCCTTGTTGGTTCATGCGCCAGGCGGGGCGTTTTTTACCGGAATATAGAAAAACAAGGCAGCAGGCAGGGTCCTTTCTCGATCTTTGCTATAATCCCGAACTGGCAAGTGAGGTAACCCTTCAACCTATCCACCGCTTTGATATGGATGCGGCCATAATTTTTGCCGATATTCTGCTAATCCCGCAGGCTTTGGGCATGAAACTATGGTTTGAACAGGGAGAGGGCCCACGCCTTGCGCCACCATTGGAAGAATTTGGGGACGGAGCCGGTATGGCCGCCCTTCCCGATATGCCCCATATGGCTATATTGGAGCCGGTCTATGAAACGGTGAAAAAAACCCGTCACGCCTTGGCCCCGGAAAAATCCGTGATTGGCTTTGCTGGTGCCCCATGGACTGTGGCAACCTATATGTTGCACGGGCGAGGCTCAAAAGATCCCGCAAGCCTGCGGGAGCTATATTACCAAAACCCGGAATTCATAGAGACCTTGCTGGAGAAAATAAGCGCTGCCAGTATCACCTATCTCAGCCAGCAAATCGAGCATGGGGCGGACGCCATCCAGCTTTTCGACAGCTGGGCAGGGGGCTTGCCCGAATCCCTATTGCATCGCCTCTGTCTGGAGCCGAGCCAAAAAATCGCCGCCGCCCTGAAGCAAAAACACCCGCAAACCCCGATCATCCTATTTCCGCGCGGGGTCGGTGCAAGCCTTGCAGATTATGCGGAAATCCCGGAATTTGACGCTATCGGTATAGATAGCAGCGCCTCTTGGGAATGGGTCAAAAAGCAGATTTCCCCGAAGAAAACCGTTCAGGGAGGGCTCGACCCGCTTCTGGTTGTCAAAGGCGGCGAAGAAATGATCAGGGCCACCCGCAAATTGAAACGGGTTTTTGCTGACAGCCCCTATATTTTCAATCTCGGCCATGGCTTTGTCCCGCAAACCCCACCGGAAAATGTAGCTCGACTCATTCAGGTTATACGCGAACCATAAAAGGCTTTATTTGAGGAGCGAAATGAAAATATTCCTGCTTGAAAACTATCAATGGTTAAAATCCCTGCATCTGATGGCGGTAATCGCTTTCATGGCCGGAATGATGTATCTGCCACGCCTGTTCATTTATCACCATCAAAGCGAAAAGGGCGGCGAAGCAGAGGGCTATTTCCTGCAAATGGAGCGCCGCTTGCTGAAAGGCATTATCAATCCCTCGATAATTCTCCTATGGGTGCTGGGTCTGCTCATGGCTTGGGTCAATTGGTCAGGGATTGGTCCGGGTTTCTGGTTTGAAACGAAATTCCTCCTGGTTTTGCTGATCTCCGCCATTCACGGCTATTATGCGGGGGCGGTAAAGAAATTTGCCCGGGGAGAACGGGTCCGCAGTGAAAAATTCTGGCGCATCATCAATGAAATCCCCTTTGTAATATTGATCGCGATTACCATTCTGGTGCTGGTAAAACCGTTCTAGAGCACTTCTGCGAAAAGTGGGAACCGGTTTTCGGATAAGAAGTGCTCAAAAACAAAGACTTAGAGCCCGGTTTTGATCGGCATTAAACCCAATAGGCTCCAACAAGGGAAAGATTGACGCTGCCCTCAAGAAACCCTATGAAACTCTGATAGCGGGTTCTCCGCTGGTTTTTCCCATTTGAAATATGCGCAAGATCCCGATCCCGATCATCGGGCCTTGCTCTATAAATTTCCAGGCCTTTCAAACCCTATAGGTATCCCCATGGCGCCAAAGCAAATCCACCTTGATGAACTGAAAGAAAAAAGCCCTACCGATCTTTTGGTTTTCGCCGAAGAGGTTGGTGTCGAAGGTGCTTCGACCATGCGCAAGCAGGATATGCTGTTTGCCATATTGAAAAATCTGGCCGAGGAAGAATGCGAGATAACCGGTGGCGGGGTGCTGGAAGTCTTGCCCGATGGCTTCGGATTTTTGCGCTCGGCCGATGCCAACTATCTTGCCGGCCCCGACGATATTTATGTCTCCCCAACCCAGATAAGAAAACACGCTTTGCGCACCGGCGATACGGTTGTTGGGGAGATTAGAAGCCCTAAAGATGGCGAGCGTTATTTTGCTCTGACCAAAGTCAATTCGATCAATTTTGATGAGCCGGACCAGACACATCACAAGGTTCATTTTGACAATCTCACCCCGCTTTATCCGGACCAGCGCCTGACCATGGAAATCGAGGACAAGCAGGGCAAGGATCTTTCGGCGCGGGTCATTGATCTCGTCGCGCCCCTCGGCAAGGGCCAGCGGGCCTTGATTGTTGCCCCGCCGCGTACCGGTAAAACCGTTCTGCTGCAAAATATTGCCCATTCCATAAGCGCCAATCACCCGGAATGCTATCTCATCGTTTTGCTCATTGATGAACGTCCGGAAGAGGTCACCGATATGAAACGCTCGGTAAAGGGCGAGGTCGTCTCCTCGACCTTTGACGAACCGGCCACCCGTCATGTGCAGGTTGCGGAAATGGTTATCGAAAAAGCAAAGCGGCTCGTGGAACATGGCCGCGATGTGGTCATATTGCTCGACTCGATCACCCGCCTTGGCCGCGCCTATAACACGGTGGTGCCATCATCGGGCAAGGTTTTGACCGGCGGTGTTGATGCCAACGCCCTGCAACGGCCCAAACGGTTTTTTGGCGCAGCCCGTAATATTGAAGAAGGTGGCTCCCTGACGATTATCGCCACCGCCCTCATCGACACCGGATCAAAAATGGATGAGGTTGTGTTTGAAGAGTTCAAAGGCACCGGCAATTCGGAAATTGTGCTGGACAGAAAAGTTGCCGATAAGCGCGTCTTCCCGGCCATCGACATTCAAAAATCCGGCACGCGCAAGGAGGACCTCATCGTTCCCAAAGAAGACCTCGCCAAAGTCTTTGTCCTGCGCCGCATTTTGTCGCCTATGGGCCCCAATGACGGCATCGAGTTTCTCCTCGACAAATTGCGCCAAACCCAGTCCAATAAAGCCTTTTTTGAAAATATGAATACCTAGGGCCTTTTCGGTTTTTATTGGTATCAAAACGAAAATAGACTCTAGGACAAAACCAAAACCAAAACTTATCCCCATCCCGGCCTTTGCTCTTATTATAGCAGGCATGATTAGCCATGGGGTCCGAGGTGCCAAACCCGGATGGCTGATCTGGCAAGCCGGTGGGGCGATGAGCTGGCCATCGGTCGACTATGGGCATAGAGCCGTTGCGGGCAAGAGCGCGTTACGGGCAAGGCCGATAGTGTCTGACAATGCCGGGCGCGGGTGAATTCACGTTCAAAAAACCCACCCTCATTTTTCTGGACGTGTCATTCGCGCCCATCCCGCATCAAAACCGGCAGCCATGGCTTGGCCGGAAGCTTTCCCCTTTTTGCGGTAAAGCGGTAAAGGAGCACTTCTGCGAAAAGTGGGTCCTTCGACAAGCTCAGGATGAGGCCGGTTTTTAAGATAAGAAGTGCTCAAAAACAAAGATTTAGAGCCCGGTTTTGATTGGTATCAAAACGAAAATAGACTCTAGGCGAACCATATGCGCAAGAAAAACTATCTGCCCGCAAAACTATACCGTATAAGGAAAAATAAAACCCGGCGCCAAAAGCTGGCGACAAACATTCAACAGCTTGCGCTAAGGACACTTGCAGCCTTGACAGGAATAACCCCGATCATTGAAAGCATCAACGATAAAGCCTTTAAAAGACTAAAAGCCGACTATCAAAAAACCGCTGCCTTTTTGCGCGCCCTGCGTAAAAAAATATTTCATATTTCCCTTGCCCGAACAGGGCCTTTTTTAAGAATAAAAAAACAGCTTTGCGCCTTGCAGGCTCATCCCTTTGTAACACCGCAAGAAGGCGCAAGTGTTTTTATCCCTGCCGCTTCCAATGCCGCAAAGGCTTCAAGGGGTCTGTCCGTACCAAGAATATCAACACCCATTTTGACAATATCCCCATAAAGATGATCCTTGCCTTCACGGGCAATCGCCTTGTCAATCGAGTCGCGCCCGCCCAGAGTTCCAAAAATTACCTCGATATTGCGGGCATTGAGGGCATCAAAAACCGTTTTGTCGGGGGCGTCATTGCCGGTCCAGGCGACAATATTTTCCGCGGGAATAGCGCTATCGGCAAGATCGGCAAAATCGCCCATATCATCAAGGGTAAAAGAAATCATGGCATTTTTTTCTAGCCGATAAATCGCTTTGGCTTGCGCAGGGCTATAGGCAATATAGATGACCCGGCCCCCGGCCTCCTGACGGGCAACTTCGTCGATCACATCCCCATATCGGGTGGATGATTTGAAATCCACTTGCAAAATTGTGCGCCCGTCGGCCCATTGCAAGACATCCGAAAATTTCGGCAGACGAAAAGGTGTAATAGCCCCGCTTTCATCTTTTAGAAAAAGCCCGGACAAGGCCGCCCAATCCTGATTGGCGGCCAATCCGCGCCCGGTTGTGGTGCGCTCCAAATTGTCATCATGGAGCAAAAACAAAACCCCGTCCCGGGAGGTAGCCACATCAACCTCCATCAGCGCCGGAATTTTTTGCGCGACAAATTGCATCCCCTCCAGAGAGTTTTCCGGGAAGCCCGGATAAAACCCGCCCCGATGGGCCGAAATCAAGGGAACCCCCTCCTGCTCTAAACAGTCAAAAAAGGTATTCAACCCGCCCGCCCCAATCTTGATACTCGGGACAGGGGTTTCATTGGCAAGAGGCACAGGCTCAACCGGCTGTTTATCCGTGCAGCCGGATAAAACCGCCAAAACTCCCACAACCAGAAATACCCGATCCATCATCAAACGCCTCCACAAAAGATATTCAAAACCCGGCCCCGCTTTTTGCCGCCAGTGCAAAAATTTTGCTATAGGGTAGCATAGCCAAACAGACCGCAAGGAATGAAACCGATGAAATTTACCGTCAATATAGATTGCACCCCCGAAGAGGCCCGCAGCTTTTTCGGCCTGCCCGATGTCAGCAAGGTCAATGATCTGATTATGGAGGGGCTTGAGCAACGCGCCAAAGAAAATCTCGACAGCCTCACCGATCCGCAAAAATTCTATGACCGGATGATGAGCGCCGGCATGGGCAATATGGAGGCCATGCAAAAGATTTTTGCTGCAAGTATGGCCGGAACCGGCAAAAAATAACGCGCCAATTCTTTGTTTTTGCGCTCATGACCTAAAGGACCCTCATCATGGCAGATGTGGAAACCATATATGCGCTGTCCTCCGGCGCGGGCAGGGCGGGTGTTGCGGTCATACGGCTTTCCGGCCCGAAAGCCCTTGCCTGTCTTGAGGCCATGGCCGGCAAATTGCCGCAACCGCGCTATGCCTCTTTGCGCAAAATAACCCATCCGGAATCCGGTGATTTGCTGGATGAGGGGCTGGTTCTGGCCTTTCCGGCCCCCCACAGCTTTACCGGTGAAGACATGGCCGAGCTGCAAATTCACGGCGCCCGGGCCAGTATTGAGGCGACCCTTGCTGCGTTGCAGCATTTTGGCCTGCGCCCTGCCGAAGCCGGGGAATTTACCTTGCGCGCCTTTACCAATGGCCGTCTGGATCTGGCGCAGGCAGAAGGGCTTGCAGATCTTATCGATAGCGAAACGGACCAGCAAAGACAACAGGCATTGGGTCAGTTTGGCGGGCGCCTTTCGCAGATTTCCGGGCGCTGGCGGCGCTCGCTTCTGGATATTGCCGCGCCTTTGGCGGCGGCGGTTGATTTTCCGGATGAAGAAGATGTCCCGGCACAGATAGAAGCCAAAGCCCGCCCGGTGATTGAAAATCTGATTGCGGATTTGGAAAAATATCTGGCCAGCGCCGAGCGTGGTCGCCTTATTCGCGAGGGGTTGAGCGTGATTTTGCTGGGTCGCCCCAATGCCGGCAAATCAACCCTGCTAAACCATTTGCTCGGTAGCGATCAGGCCATTGTTTCCCCAACTCCCGGTACCACCAGAGATATGATTGAGGCACGCCTTGAACTGGCCGGTATGGCCGTAACCCTGATTGATACCGCCGGTCTTCGGGAGAAAAGCGAGGACCCTATAGAGCAGGAGGGCATGCGCCGGGCCCGTGACAGGGCGGCCAGAGCCGACATGAAAATCATCATGCTTGATGCCAGTGCTCCGGAACAGGCGCGGAGCGGAGATTTGCTCGGTATGGCCGGAGCCAATGACCTTATCATATGGAACAAGACCGATCTTGCCCCCCCGCCAAAATCCCCCAGAGGTCTGGCCATATCCCTTGCAACAGGGAGCGGCCTTGAGGCCCTTTTATCTGCGATTGAGGACCATATCGGGCAAATTGCCGCTGGTGAAGAGGCGCCAATCTTAACTAGGGAACGCCATATTAA
>JALSJA010000243.1 GCA_026989615.1 Parvularculaceae bacterium
GGATCCGGCGGATTTATCGCGGATCAATTTGACCGATGACGCCGATTTGATTGCCAGAAAAATCAAAAAAGCCAAAACCGATGCCGAGCCGGTGCCGTCGCAAAGGGATGGCCTTAAAGGGCGGCCGGAAGTTGAAAATCTGGTGGGGATATTCTCGGCCCTTTCCGGCAAGTCTGTGGATGATGTGTTGGCAGAATTTGGCGGGCAGGGTTTCGGGGTGTTCAAACCGGCTTTGGCGGAATTGGCGGTTGAAAAGCTTGCCCCCTTAAGTGCGCAAATGCGCCGCTTAAGCGCGGACGAGGCCTATATTGACGGGGTGTTGAAACAAGGCGCCGAGCGGGCTGACGCGATTGCCGCGCCGATCCTGCGCGAGGTCAAAGAGATTGTCGGCTTTATCATTTAAGGATGGGGGTAGAGGCGTGGTGATGAAGAATTTTGTTTTGATATTGGCTGTATTGTTGGCGGCTTGTTCGCAAGAAGCTTCTCAGAAAGCTTCCCAAGACCCTGTGCAGCCTGAAGGGGAAATGGCGCAAGCAGAAGAAGCGGTTGTAGAATCCACCCCCGTCATTCGCATTGCGGTGTTCAACACCTCGCTTTATCGCGATGAGACGGGGGCTTTGATTGCGGATTTGTCGCAAACCGGCAATCCGCAGATTGAAGCGGTGGCCAGCATTATTCGTGCGGTCAATCCGGATATTCTGGTGCTCAATGAATTTGACTATGACAAAGAGGGTGCGGCGCTAAAGGCATTCCAGGAAAACTATCTTTTTGCTGATGATCCCGAAAACCAATATCCTTATGGGGCGGTTTTTCCGTCCAATACGGGCATCGCTTCCGGGGTTGATTTTAATAATGATGGCGCGGTGGTGACCATGCCCGGCAGTCGGGACTATGGCGGCGATGCCTTTGGCTATGGTATTCATGAGGGGCAATATGCTTTTGCGGTTCTGTCGCGTTTTCCTCTTGATGAGGCCAATATGCGGTCTTTTCAAAAATTTCTCTGGGCCGATATGCCGGATAATTTGATGCCGCTTGAATGGTATTCACAAGAGGCGCAAGAGATTTTTCGCCTATCGTCAAAAAACCATGTGGATTTGCCGGTCATGATTGATGGCGCGAAAGTGCATCTGCTGATCTCCCATCCGACGCCGCCTTCCTTTGACGGGCCGGAAGACAGAAATGGGCGGCGCAATCATGATGAAATCCGTCTATGGGCAGATTATATCGATCCGGAGCGGGGGGGATATCTTATGGATGACAAGGGCGAAAAGGCGAGCCTGGAGGCCGGGGCGCGCTTTGTCATTTTGGGGGATTTGAACTCAGATCCCAATGATGGCGAAAGCTATGACCATGCCATTCGCCAGCTTGTGGACAATCCGCTGGTTGTGGACAGCCTGCCGCAATCTCTCGGCGGGATTGAAGCGGCCAAACGCCAAGGCGGTGTGAACGCCGATCATAAAGGCTTGCCGGAAAATGACACCGCAGATTTTCGTGATGAGGGCAATGGGGCGATTGGCAATTTGCGCCTTGATTATGCGCTGCCTTCCAAGGCTGGCATAAAATTGATAAGCGCGGGTGTGTTCTGGCCCGGTGAAAAGGATGCGGCCTATGATCTGGTCGGGCCCGGCTTTCCGCCGGTCAGCTCGGACCATCGCCTTGTCTGGATCGATATTGAAATAGAGGAATAGATATGGCTCACCTTGCTTTATTGCGCCACGGCCAAAGCGAATGGAATTTGCAAAACCGTTTTACCGGCTGGGTCGATGTCGATCTGACCGAAAAGGGCGAGGCCGAAGCGCGCCATTCCGGTAAATTGCTGGCGGCAACCGGGGTCAGTTTTAACGCTGCCTATACGTCGGTACTGACCCGCGCCATTCGTACCCTGCATATGGCGCTTGATGCGGCCAATCTTAGCTGGCTGCCGGAGACCAAGGATTGGCGCTTGAATGAACGCCATTATGGGGGGTTGACCGGATTGGACAAGGGGGAGACAGCCGAGAAACACGGGGCCGATCAGGTAAAAATATGGCGACGCTCTTATGATGTGCCGCCGCCGCCTTTGGATGATCCGCGGGATTTTCCCTCGCTGACCGATGCGCGCTATCCTGAAGAGGCGGTGCTGCCAAAATCGGAATCCTTGAAGGACACGTTGGCACGGGTCGAGCCCTATTGGCAAAGCGATATTGCGCCAAGGGTGCAGGCGGGTGACAATCTTATCATTGCCGCCCATGGTAATTCCTTGCGGGCGCTGGTGAAGCTTTTATTCAAGGTCAGCAATGAGGATATATTGCATGTGGAAATTCCTACGGGAAATCCTCTATTGCTGGAAGTGAAAGATCAGGACCTGTCGGTTATCAGCGCCCAATATCTCGATCAAAGCCGTGCGGTCGATCTGCCGAAAATCTAGAGCACTTCTGCGAAAAGTGGGTCCTTCGACAAGCTCAGGATGAGGCCGGTTTTTAAGATAAGAAGTGCTCAAAAACAAGAACTTGGAGCCCGGTTTTGATTCCATCAAAACCGGATAGGCCCTAGCGGAAACAGTCAAAGGTTTTATAGGCCCAGCGCGGTGATTCCAGATTGGGGGTATTGCCGGATTCCTCGATATAATTGCCACCCTTGGCGCGGCATTCCGCTTCGGCACTGCTGCGAATATCGGCTATGGAGAAATCATAGGGGTCGTAGCGCACCGAAATTTGCGATAATGGGGCATGGGCCCGTGGTCTTGTTTCACAGCCGGTGACCAGCAAGGTGCCAAAGGCCATCGCCGCCAGTAAAGTCAATCTTACCATAATGCCTCAAAACCCCCTTCATCTACGCAACGGATAGGCAGGACTTGATGATAGCATGTCACAGGGTTCTGTCCATAAGTGATAAGCTGTTGAAAATTCTGCAAAAACACCCCCGCCAAGGGGGCGGGGGTGCAGGATTCTGGAGGTATTATTTTAAAAAGGGAGTAGGGGGCTCCCTTTCAGTGTGTCCGGTCTTAAGCGGCGTCGCTTTTGCCCTTGAGCAGGCGTTTGGCGCCATCAATCACATTGTGACCACGGCCAATTTCAATTTTGCGTGGTTTCAAGGATTCCGGGATTTCGCGCTCCAGGGAAATGCTCAAAAGCCCATTGCGCAGATCAGCGCCGGTCACTTTGACATTATCGGCAAGCTGGAAACGACGCTCAAAGCTGCGCCCGGCAATGCCCTGATGCAGGAATTGGGTATCTTTCACCTCATCCTTGCGCTGTCCGGCAATCCGCAGGGTCTGCCCGGTCAGTTCAATATCAAGGTCATCCTCGCCAAAACCGGCCAGTGCCAGCGTAATGCGATAGGCGTTTTCGCCGGTCACTTCGATATTATAAGGGGGGTAGCTGGAGCCTTCGAGCTTGCTCACATTGTCGAATAATTCGTCAAACAGGCGGTCAAAGCCTACCGTTGAGCGGAAAAGCGGGGTCATATCATAGGTTCTCATTGGTCTCATCCTTTCTTTACGTTTAAAGCAATGATCATATCCGGCCCTCCCGCCATTTCTGTCCCGAATGGCAACAGGCAGCGATCAAGCCGGTGTCAGCGCCCCGGATGGGGCCTTCTGACATTTTTAGAGATAGGAGGGCTGTCCTGTGTTTCAAGGGGGCAAGAAACAGTCTATGGTCAAAAATTGGGGATTTTTCCCAGATTTTTGAGGTATTCGATTATCGGGCAGGGTTTGAGAAAACGGCCCAAAACAGGAGTAATACAAGATGACATATTGGAAAACCCTATCGGTTTCAGTTTTGGCCCTGACCTTGGTGGCCTGCGGACAGGGGGCGAAATCGGTGAGCGGGGATGAGGCCGGGGCGGCAGAAGAGGCTGCTGAAAATGCCGCTGAAAGCATGGTTGAAACCGCTGCCGAAGAAGCGCCTGTGGTGATGAGTTTGGCCGATGCGGTGGCCGGTGATTGGCGCCCGGAGGCCCATAAGGCCCGCGATGAGTGGCGCCATCCGGTTGAGACCCTGGAATTTTTCGGCCTGACCCCGGATATGACCCTTGTCGAGGTTTTTCCCGGCGGTGGCTGGTATACGCAGATTCTCGCCCCCTATATTGCGGCGGGCGGTGGCACCTATGTGGCGGCTGGTTTTGATCCTGCACTCGGGGTTGAATATTATGATCGCGGCATTGCCAAATTCGAGGAAAATTTTCTCAGCAATCCTGAGCTTTACGGGAATATTGTCGTTACGGCCCTGTCGGCGTCCAGCGGTCCTATGGCCGAGCCGGCTAGCGCCGATATGGTGCTGACCTTCCGCAATGTACATAATTGGATGGGGCAGGGTTATGCGGATAAAGCCTTTGCGGATATGTATGCGGCGCTAAAGCCCGGCGGTGTGCTCGGGGTCGTCGAACATCGCGCCAAGGCAGATGTGGAGCAGGACCCGAAAGCCGCGAGTGGCTATGTGCGTGAGGATGTGGTCATCGCCATGGCGGAAAAAGCCGGTTTTGTTCTGGAAGACAAATCCGAAATCAATGCCAATCCCAAAGATAGTGCAGATCACCCTTCCGGGGTATGGAGCCTGCCGCCAACCTTGGCTAAGGGGGATGCGTCTGACGAGGATTATGATGTGGAAGCCTATAAGGCGATTGGCGAAAGTGATCGCATGACGTTGAAATTTCGCAAGCCGGCGCAATAAGCAGAATAGAAAAGAGCCTTTATGAGCCAGGAATTGGACATTGCCCCGCATCGTTTCATCGAGATTGATGAAAATCCGGTGCCGTCAAAAGGGGAATGTTTCGTCATCACCATGCCCGATGATGCAAAATTGCGGGTCGCCTCCTTCCCCCGCGAAAATGCCAGGGGCACGGTGATGCTGGTGCATGGCCGTTGCGAGTTCATCGAAAAATATTTCGAAGTGGTCAATGATCTGCGCGAGCGCGGATTTCATGTGGTGACCATGGACTGGCGCGGCCAAGGGCTTTCTTCGCGATTATTGCCGGTTTCGGAAAAGGGCCATATCCAAAGCTTTGGTACCTATGTGGCCGACCTCAAATATGTGATGGATAAATTTGTTCGTCCGCGTTTTGACGGTCCCTATATTGCCGCCAGCCATTCCATGGGCGGGGTGCCTGTTCTGGAATTACTGCAACAGGGTTATCCGCATTTTTCGGTGGCGATATTGTCCGCCCCCATGACCGGGATTTTTTCCAGCAAATTTGCCCATAAGGCCGCCCATGCCTATGCGCAGATTGTGTCGGCGCTGGGCGGGGAGCGGGCCTCGGTGCCGGGGGTCAAGGAGCATTCCCTTGCTTTTGAGGGGAATATTTTAACCCATGATGCCCGTCGCCATGCGCGATTTTTGAAATTGCAGGAAGCGGCGCCGGCGGCGGCTTTGCGCTCGCCAACCTTTGGCTGGACCAATCAGGCTTTGGCGGCGATAGAGCGGATTTTTGCCCCCGGCAGTTTTGACAAGGTTGAAACACCTATTCTGATTGTCTCTCCAACCGATGATCAATTGATCGACGGCTCCAGCCATAAGCGTCTGGACGCCATGAGCGATAAAATCAAGCTCGTGGAGGTCAAGGATTCCTTCCACGAGGTGATGATGGAAACGGATAATTTCCGGGACCAATATTGGCGCGCCTTTGACGATTTCGTGAAAGAGAAGCTGGGATAGTTTTGAGTTATTGGCCAAAGCAAAAACGCGACAGACTTGGTTTCAAGTCTGTCGCGTCTCTTTTTCAAGGCCTCTCCAAGGCAAAGGAGGAGAAAGAAGGAGAGACCTTAAAGAGGGCGGGAAAAAAGTGCCCCAAATTTACCCGCCCAAAGGGTCAATCTCGGAAAATAGCTAGGCTACATCCGCCATGGTCTTGGCAAGGTCGAGCAGGCGTTTGCGCGGCTCTTCCTTGAGATTATAGTAGGCCCTCACCAAATCGATGGTTTCTTTTTTGGACAATACGCCCGGTTCAATGCGGGATTCTTCTTCTATATCTGCACCGGCAAAATCAGTTTCTTCCTGTCCGAAATCTTCGGTCGGGCGGATACCGGCGGCGTTCAGATCTTCAAAAAAGTAAGCAACCGGCACATCCAAGGCCTTGGCCAAAGACCAAAGGCGCGATGCCGATACGCGGTTGGCACCGCTTTCATATTTTTGAATTTGCTGAAATTTGATGCCAACGGCAGCAGCGAGCCTTTGCTGGGTCAGACCCAAAAGGCATCGGCGCTGACGAAGGCGGCTTCCAACGTGCAAGTCAATAGGATGAGCCATCTATCTTGTTCTCCGTGTCAGATGACCGCTTACCCCTGAATGGGAAAGTGGCCAATTCGTGATTGTTCGCGTCACAGGAGAACTATTCAATTCCCGTGCCGTTTGGCGTGTGACACGGGGAAATTGTGTAAGGGGGGCTCTGAAAGCCAATAAATATGCGGGTTAGGCCTCTTTGGCCCGTTTCTTTCGCATATGCGGTTCAAGCTCGCGCTTGCGCAGGCGAATGCTTAAAGGGGTCACTTCAACCAGCTCATCATCGTCAATATAGGCAATGGCCTGTTCCAAAGAGAGACGCCTTGGCGGGGTCAGACGCACGGCGTCATCTTTGCCGGAAGCGCGGACATTGGTTAATTGTTTTGCTTTCAAGGGGTTTACGTTCAAATCTTCCGGCTTGGCATTTTCGCCGATAATCATGCCCTTATAAACTTTTTCGCCGGGGCTGATAAACATGGTGCCGCGTTCTTCGAGATTCCATAAGGCAAAAGGGACCGCATCGCCCTGACCATTGGAAATAAGCACACCATTATGGCGGCCATCAATCGGGCCTTTATGGGGGGCATGTTCCAGATAGGAACGGTTCATCACGCCAGTGCCTCTTGTATCGGTAAGGAATTCTCCATGATAGCCGATCAGGGCGCGGGCAGGGCCGTGCAGGACCACTCTTGTTTTACCACCGCCTGTGGGTTTCATTTCTACCAGCTCGGCGCGGCGCTGGGAGAGTTTTTCAATGACCACACCGGAATAATCATCATCCACATCAATGACGATTTCTTCCATCGGTTCCAGAAGCTGGCCATTTTCATCCATGCGGGTGAGAACTTTGGGTCGCGAGACCGCAAGCTCGAAGCCTTCGCGGCGCATATTTTCAATGAGTACGCCTAATTGCAATTCACCGCGGCCGGCAACTTCAAAGGCATCGCGGTTTTCAGATTCGGTGACGCGAATGGCCACATCGCCCTCGGCCTGACGCATCAGGCGCTCGCGAATGACCCGGCTTTGCACTTTGGAGCCTTCGCGCCCGGCAAGGGGGGAATCATTGGCGCTGATAGTGATTGACAGGGTGGGCAGATCCACCGGCAGGGCGGGGACGGAACGGGTTTCTTCAAGATCGCAAATAGTATCGGCCACCGAGGCTTTGCCAAATCCGGCAATGGCGACAATGTCACCGGGCTCGGCTGTGTCGACGGCAACGCGTTTTAACCCGCGAAAGGCGAGGACCTTGGTGATGCGGGCTTGCTCTATGGTTTCGCCATCACGATTTAGCGCTTTATAGGTCTGTGCCGGGTGTGGCCGCCCGGCAATAATGCGCCCGGTGAGAATGCGACCAAGATAGGGATCGGCCTCAAGGGTGGTTGCCAACATGCGGAAAGGTTTATCAGCCGCATCTTCTTCAACGGGGGGTGCGGAGAAATGATCGGTGATTTTTTCGAACAAAGCGCTCATATTTTCCCGCGGGCCGGCCATGCTGTCATCGGCCCAGCCTTCCTTGCCGGAGGCATAAAGCGCCGGGAAATCCAGTTGTGCATCATTGGCCCCAAGCGCCGCGAACAGATCAAACACTTCATCCAGAACCCGGTCCGGTTCGGCATTGGCGCGGTCGACCTTGTTGAGGACCACAATTGGACGCAGGCCCAGTTTCAGGGCTTTGGACAGAACAAATTTGGTTTGCGGCATCGGGCCTTCTTCGGCGTCGACCAGAAGCAGGGCACCATCGACCATATCGAGAATGCGCTCGACCTCGCCGCCAAAATCGGCGTGGCCGGGGGTATCGATGATATTGATGCGGATGTCGCCTATATCGGGGCTTTGCCACTCAACCGAGGTACATTTGGCTAGAATGGTGATGCCGCGCTCGCGCTCAATATCATTGCTGTCCATGGCCCGCTCGGCCATTTCGGCACCATCGCGCACCGCCCCTGACTGGCGCAGCAAAGCGTCCACCAAAGTGGTCTTGCCATGGTCAACATGGGCGATAATGGCAATATTGCGCAATTGGGTCATTTAGGGCCGATCCTTGAATATGGGGGAAAGCGCCTGCCTACAAGATAGCGGGGGCAAGGTCGAGGAAAATATTGCGACGCAAAAAGATGCGATTATGGGGGGAATCCGGCCATAAAATATGGTATTAGGGGGGCGCCTATTTGAAAACTGGGATATTTGCCATGAAAAAATCAATGCCTGCTGTCTTGTTTGCGCTTTTGGCAAGCACTGCCCTTGCGGGGTGTTCGCCGTCTTCAAAGGATGGGATCGAGCCTTATGACAAGGCGGATTTGATCTTGATTGGGAAAATCTACACACAAGCGGGCGCGGCGCCGGTCGAGGCGATCGCCATAGAAGACGGTCTTGTCATCTATGTTGGCGATGGTGAATGGGTCGAGGAATTTCGCGGGGAACATACGCAGGAAATAAGGCTCGGCGATGCGGTTGCCTATCCCGGTTTTGTGGATGGTCATGCGCATTTGACGGCGATTGGCTTGCGCGAGATGACGCTTAATCTGGAAGGCACATCATCGGTGGCGGATTTGCAAGACCGCATTGCCGAGGAGATATCAAAACAGGCTCCGGGGGCGATTATTTACGGGCGCGGCTGGATTGAAACCGGCTGGCCGGAAGGGCGGTTTCCCAATCGCGATGATCTCGATGCCATCGCGCCGGATAATCCGGTGATTGTGGAGCGTGCTGATGGCCATGCGCTCTTGCTGAACTCCTTGGCGCTGGCGGTGGCCGGGATCGGGGACGAGACAGCCAATCCGGAAGGCGGGGTGATCGAGCGTGATGGGAACGGGCGGGCGACCGGCATTTTGATTGATAATGCGATGATGCTGGCGGCGGGGCTGATGGAGGATTTATCGCCGACCCGTAGACGCGAAGCCCTGATGAAGGGGGGCGAGGTCTATGCCTCTCGCGGTTGGACCGGCGTGCATAATATGTCGGTCGAATGGGATGATGTGGTGGAGATGATGGATCTCAGCGAAGATAATGAGCTGGGATTGCGGGTTTATAATGCGGTGGTGCCGGAGGCGCTCGACACTTTGATTGATGAGGGGCGTCAATATAGTGGCAATGGGCGGATTATTACCCGCGCGGTCAAGCTTTATGCCGATGGTGCGCTCGGGTCACGGGGGGCGGCGCTGAAAGCGCCTTACGCCGATAAGCCGGAAAGGCTCGGGCTGGTTCTGATGAGTGAAAAGCAAGCGCTCGGATTGATGGAAAAAGCCAAAGCGGCGGATATTCAGACGGCCACCCATGCGATTGGCGACAAGGGCAATCAACTTGTTTTGGATTGGTATGCGTCGGTTCTTGGCGAGGAAGGCGCTGACAGGCGGTGGCGGATCGAACATTCGCAAATTGTCGATCCGGCGGATCTGCCGCGTTTTGCGTCGCAAAGGGTGATTGCCTCCATGCAGCCTTCCCATGCGATTGGCGATTTGCATTTTGCTCCGGCGCGCCTTGGGGATGAGCGGTTGAACGGGGCTTATGCGTGGCGCTCGCTTGTGGAAAGCGGGGCCATGGTGGTTGGCGGATCCGATGCGCCGGTCGAGCAGGGTGATCCGATGATCGAGTTTTATGCGGCTACTGCAAGACGTGATCTGAAGGGCTTTCAAGGCGATAACTGGCACGCCGAAGAGGCGCTTGATCGCGAGCAGGCCCTGGCCCTGTTTACCAGTAATGCCGCCTATGCCTCTTTTCAGGAAGATGGCCTGGGGGCGCTGACGCCGGGTAATATAGCGGATATTTCTGTGTTTTCCGCGGATATTATGGAAATCCCCCTTGATGATATTCCGGCGGTTACGGCGGTGATGACGATTGTTGATGGCGAGATTATTTTTGACGGGCGTGAGTGAGATTGGTTTTACCCAGCACTTTTGGCCCGCCTTCGGGGGTCGAAGCGGGGTTTGGTGAAGCGGGATGGGCGCGAATGACACGTCCGGAAAAAAGAGGGGGTAGGTGTGAACGTGGGTTCACCCGCGCCCGGCATTGTCAGTCGCTATGGGCTCGGCTCTGTTAAAGAAAGCCCATAACCGACCGATGGCCAGCAGCTTTTCAGCCACCCCACCGGCTTGCCTCTCCCGCTCGCAAGATATCGTTGGATCCTGAAGCCTTTTCGGTTTTGATGTCATCAAAACCGGGCTCCAGATTTTTATTGGTCGCGTTTCAGAAACGGATAACCGGTACCCACTTATCCTGGAAACGCTCGAAACCATGCCCCACTGAGCGGGCCTGTTTTGGAGTATAGGGGGGATTTTTCTGGTGGGGATAAGTTTGTGGGGAACAGCCGTGTGCGTAACGCACAAAGAAAAAACCCAAGGGTTGCGACTGCAACCCCGGTGCCCATGCACCGCGCGCACTGCCCCGCCTGAAGGGCGGGAATAGCAGTGTGCGTAACGCATAAAGAAAAAACCCAAGGGTTGCGACTGCAACCCCGGTGCCCATGCACCGCGCGCACTGCCCCGCCTGAAGGGCGGGAATAGCAGTGTGTGTAATGACCTAAAATGGCACGGCTGTATATTCTCTTGAATAGCGCAGATAGCCGATATTGACCCCGGCACGAAAGCCGACGCCGGTGCGGATGGGGGCGAGTACGGTGCTGCCTTGGCGTTGATAGTTTACGCCGACACCGCCAACATAATAGAGCGATCCATCGACACCGGGATAGCGTTTGTAAATATTTTCGGTGGCGCCGAGATCATAGACGAGGGTGAAAACCTTGGAGGCATTGCCACCGGCATCAAAGCCAAGCGAAGGGCCGGTCCAATAGACCCGAACAGGCTTCTGGCCGGGGCGGTAGAGATAGCCCTTGCCATAGCGCAGGCCGACGCCAATGGCACCGGCGGCTTCTTCCCCGGCGATATAGGCTTGCGGATTGCCATTATCGGTCAAGACATGATCGAGGACATTGGCCAGCTCGGCACTGGCACCGCCGAAAAACTTCTCGGCCTCATCAACAACGGTGCCTTGGTCATAGGTTTTATAGCCTTGGGCGGTGGTGCTTTGGGCTTCGGGGTTGTCCTGACGATTGGGGGTGACGCAGGCGCTGAGCGCCAAAGCGGCGATGCCGAAAATTGCGAGTAGTTTCATGATTGCCTTACTCCTTGAATTCCAAGGGGCCAGTGTCCCGCGTAATGCCTGTGCTGGCAAGGTGGTCTGTGCGTCGGGGCATTAAAACACGGTCAGGTAAGGTGGTCCGGTGAACTGGCCCGGTGAACTGGCCATGGGGGGCATTTTATGGCAGACTTGTTCGCTGTTGAGGCTTTAGGAGTGGGATCACATGAGAAAATCGGGATTATGGGTCGGGGCCGCATTGGCTGCGCTTATGGGGTTGTCGGCGTGTGAAACCGCCTATAACCCGCTGGAAGTTTGCACGGCCGAGTGGATTTCAAAGCGGGCGGATCGGGCGATGGACGAGTTTAGCGGTGATGTTTCCTCATCCCTGAACACTATCCGCCGCGCGTCTTCTGATTATCAGCGCACCGGACAGTTTAATGCCTTGCAGCTTGTTTCGGTTGTTTCGGCCTTGAGCAATCTTATTGATAAATTTGAGGATAGCCGGGCCTTGCGGGATTTGCGGGTATTGGAGCGCACTTGTGGTGACCCGACCGTGGTCAAGCTGGCTTTTACGCGGTTTCTTTATGACCAAGGAGCACCGCAAAGGCTGATCGATTTGTTGAACGATATTGATCAATATCAGCGCTTGATTGAAAATGCCGAGCGTTGAGCGGGAACCGGTTTTCGGATAAGAAGTGCTCACGAACAAAGACTTAGAGCCCGGTTTTGATTGGCATCAAAACCGAACAGGCTCTAGAGCGGTCAGGGTCCGGTTGTTTGCCGGACGGTTGGTTTCGATAAATTTTTTCATCTCTTCCAGAATGGGGG
>JALSJA010000244.1 GCA_026989615.1 Parvularculaceae bacterium
AAGAAGAGCGTAAACCGGCAAGTCAGGCCTATAACCCCTATCGTCTGAAATCATTGGCCAATAAAGATGCCGAAGACAGCGCTTGAGACCAATCCTAGAGCGTTTCCAGGAGTAAGTGGACCCTTCGAGACGCCGCTTCGCGGCTCCTCAGGGTGAGGCCGGTTATCCGTCCGGCCCTTCGCCTTGGCTCAGGAGCGTCAAAACAAAGACTGAAAGCCCAGTTTTGAGTCCATCAAAACCGGGGACAAGCTCTACAGCCCCATCGAGCGATAGCCTTCCGCGATAGATTTAATGGCCACATAAAAACCAGCCGTGCGCAAATCATCAATCCCTTGTGGCGCCCGCCAAACTTCGCGCATCTTGTCATAAGAGGATTGCATCGTGTCAAACAGGCCCGACCGCACCAAAGCCAGCTCATCGGCGCCTTCGGAAAATTCACGTTTGAAATGGTCGGTTAGGGAAATGCCCAAAGTTTGTTCCAGCTCGGCAATCAAAGCACGGTTGCGCGCCTCTTCCTTGCGCCTTTGCATATGACCAAATTTGATATGGGAGAGGTTCTTTACCCATTCAAAATAAGAAACCGTCACACCGCCGGCATTGGCATAGAGATCGGGAATGATGAACACGCCTTTTTTGCGTAAAATACCATCCGCATTGGCCGTTACCGGACCATTGGCCGCTTCAATGATGAGCCGCGCTTTTATATTTTGGGCGTTTTTGGAATTGATAACACCTTCCATCGCCGCCGGAATGAGAATATCGCAATCTTCTTCCAGCACCAGACGACCATCCTGCACAAAGGTTGCGCCGGGGAAATCTTTAACTCCGCCTGTATGATTCATATGCTCTTTCAGGGCTTCAATATTGATGCCCTTGGGATTCAGGATCGCGCCATCGCGCTCAATCACGCCCGTAATCAGGCTGCCATCTTCCTCGGAAAGAAATTTGGCCGCGTGATAGCCAACATTGCCGAGCCCCTGCACAATGATGCGCTTGCCCTCAAGCGAGCCTTCAAGATTTGCGGATTTAACATCTTCATCATAGGCAAAGAAGGATTGCAGACCATATTGCACGCCGCGCCCCGTGGCTTCGACCCGGCCAGCAATGCCACCGGCATTGAGCGGTTTGCCCGTCACGCAAGCGCGACTGTCAATTTCCGTGGTGTGCAGGCGGCGATATTCATCAGCCATCCATGCCATTTCCCGCTCGCCCGTACCCATATCCGGGGCCGGAACATTTTGTGAGGGATGAATAAGGTCGCGCTTGGACAATTCATAGGTAAAGCGTCTGGTAATGCGCTCCAGCTCATGCTCTTCCCAATCTGCCGGGTTGATACACAAACCCCCTTTGGACCCACCAAAAGGAATGTCAACGACCGCGCATTTATAGGTCATCAGCGCCGCCAACGCTTCCACCTCATCCTGATTAACTGCTGTGGCGTAGCGAATGCCCCCTTTTACCGGCTCCACATGCTCTGAATGCACCGCCCGATAGCCGACAAAGGTGTGCATATAGCCGCGCAGTTTGACCCCGAAACGGATGGTATAGACCGAATTGCAGACCTGAATTTTATATTTCAACCCCGGCGGCATATCGATATAGGCCGCCGCGCGCTCGAACATCATATCGACGCTTTCGCGGAAAGTCATTTCATTGGTCTGGGCAGTCATGGTGATTATCCTTTAAGGCCGCTGGGAATCATTTTCTTTGGCGGTGGCTTAGCACAAAACCACACGCCATTGCCTAGCTTTTTATCAATATTTTTTGAACGGGGTGGCCATTTTTCTCCTGTTAATGGCGAAAATGGCGCATGCCTGTAAAAACCATTGCCAAGCCGGCATCATCGGCGGCGGCGATCACATCCTTATCCTTAATCGATCCCCCCGGTTGAATAACCGCTTTTGCCCCCGCTTCTGCCGCTGCCAAAAGCCCGTCGGGAAACGGAAAGAAAGCATCAGAAGCAACCACTGAACCGATCGCTAATGACTGCGGCAGGCCCGCCGCCTGTGCCGCGTCCTCGGCCTTGCGTGCAGCAATATGGGAGCTATCGAGGCGGCTCATCTGCCCGGCGCCAATGCCGACACTGGCCCCGTCTTTGACATAGACAATGGCATTGGATTTGACATGTTTGGCAATTTGAAAGGCAAAGAGCAAATCGCGCATTTGCCCTGCATCAGGCGCTTTCTGGGTGACGATTTTCAGGTCGTTTTCTGTGATCTGCCCATTATCCCGGGACTGGCGCAAAAATCCCCCCGCCACCTGTTTGATCATCTCTCCCGGCATTTCCGGATCCGGCAGACCGCCGGTAATCAGCAGGCGAAGATTTTTCTTGGCCGCAAAAACCTCAATCGCCTCGGTGGTCGCGTCCGGTGCAATCACCACTTCGGTAAAAATCTTGACCATTTCACGCGCCGCATCCCCGTCCAGCTTTTGATTGACCGCAACAATGCCGCCAAAGGCAGAAACCGGATCCGACCGCAAAGCCAGCCCATAAGCCTCCATCAGGGTTTTGCCCATGGCTACGCCGCAAGGATTGGCATGTTTGATGATAGCAACCGCCGGAATTGCGCGATCAAATTCCGCGACCAGCTCAAAAGCGGCATCGGTATCATTGATATTATTATAGGAAAGCGCTTTGCCCTGTAATTGGCGCGCCGTGGTTACCCCTGCGCGAGATTGGCCCGCGCGATAAAAGGCAGCTCTTTGATGGGGGTTTTCACCATAGCGCAAATCCTGAATTTTTTCGCCGATTATGCCTGCGCTGCCGTCATCGCCTCTCTCGCCCCCGAACCATGTGGCAATCGCCAAATCATAGCTGGCCGTTTTGGCAAAAGCCTTGGCCGCAAACCGTTGACGACTATCAAAGCCAACCCCCTCACCGGCCATCTCTTCGATAATTTTTCCATAATCCTGCGGATCTGTTACCACCGCCACATAGCCATGATTTTTGGCCGCTGCGCGGATCATTGCCGGACCACCAATATCGATATTCTCCACAGCAAGGTCATAGTCAGCGCCTTGTCTGATGGTTTGCTCAAATGGATAGAGATTGACCACCAATAGATCGATGGCTTCAATCCCGTGGGTCTGCATATCTTTGGCGTGCTGTGGATAGTCACGCAGAGCCAGCAATCCCCCATGCACTTTGGGGTGCAGGGTTTTGACCCGCCCATCCATCATTTCCGGCGAGCCGGTAATTTCCGCGACATCACGCACCGCAAGACCATTGTCACGCAAAAGTCTGGCCGTGCCGCCCGTCGAAATCAGCGTCACCCCTCTTTCGGCCAAAGCCTTGGCCAGTTCGACAATACCGGTTTTATCAGACACCGATAGCAAGGCCGTTTTGATCTTCAAGGGTGATTTATTTGTCGCAAAGGCGGGGGCATGGTCGGGCATGAAGGGGGCTCCTGAAAATATCCAGACGAACCCTCCATAAGGGGAAACCGGAGCGGGGGCAATCGCTCCGGTTCAGGTTTTTTCAGATAAGGCTAAAAGCCCGATTATCCTGCAGAACGCTGCTGGGGCAGGTCATCATCCCGTTGCTCGGGAGATTTTTCCTGTCGCTCGGACCTATCCTGACTATCGGGGCGAAATTCCGGTACCAGATGCGATATGGCAATCGCCATTTCTTCCTCATTGCAATCGCGGGCATGTTGAATGACTTCGGCCAGACGCGGGTTGAGCAGCGGCAGATCAATCATGGTTGGCGAGGCCAGCAACACCCCATCCGCCCCCGTTTTAATCAGCTTTTCTGAATCAAGGAAGATTTCCTCAAACAGCTTTTCGCCGGGGCGCAATCCAGTAAACTGAATTTCAATATCGCTACCGGGGCGCAATCCAGCCGCCTCAATCATCCGCTCGGCCAGATCGACAATCCGCACAGGCTCTCCCATATCCAGAACAAATATGCGCCCGTCATGGGTTACGACCCCCCGCTCCCCATGATCCAGAGCTGCCGCCTGCAAGACTAATTGCACCGCCTCTCTTGTGGTCATGAAATAGCGGGAAATTTGCGGGTGGGTCACCGTGATCGGCCCCCCTGCTGCAATTTGCCGCTGGAACAAAGGCACGACGGAGCCGGTTGACCCAAGGACATTGCCAAACCGCACGGTTACAAATCTCGTATCCGTCTGCGCCACATCAAGGGCCTGCGCATAAAGTTCGGCAACCCGTTTGGTCGCCCCCATAAAGGAAGTTGGATTAACCGCCTTGTCGGTAGAAATGAAAACAACGGCTTCGGCTTTATGTTCTGTCGCGGCATCAAAAACATTTTTGGCACCCAGAATATTGGTCATACAGCCCGGAGCACGGTTTTCTTCAACAATCGGCACATGTTTGAAGGCCGCAGCGTGAATGACAATTTCCGGTAATGTATCGTCAAACAAGCGATCCAGATGTTCGCGGCGGCAAACATCAATCAAATGCGCCTGACGCGGAACCGTTATATCGCCTTCACGAATTTCAAGATCAATATGGTAGAGGTTGAACTCGGAATTATCGACCATGATCAAAAGTTCGGGATCAAAGGTCAAAACCTGACGCACCAGTTCTGCACCGATCGTGCCACCGGCGCCGGTTATCATCACGCGCTTTCCGGCAATCAGTTTTTCCGCGGCACGCAAATCAATCGTCCGCGGTTCACGGGATAATAGCTCGGCACTTTCAAAAAATTGATTGGATGGATCACTTGGTGCCAATCTGGTGGTCATTGGCTCGCTTTTGCGGCCAAATAATCTCCCCAAAAGCGACTTGCCTCCTCTTTTCCCAGAGGACCGACGACCCTTTCGCCCCGCGCCATTTGCGCCCGGGGAAATTCCACTATTTCTGTTAATCTTACTTGCCACAACTAATAACTTTCCTCTCCGACCCGCCCCAAATCTGATATTACATAATCACAGCATATTGGCCAGTGTGAAGTTAGGGGATGACCCTAGGGTCAATGTCTTTTCGAGTTAGAACCAAACCCGTTAGAAGTTTAACGAAACCATACCGGAAACCCGGCACCATTTACCAATTCCCCTTGATTTAGCCCTTCCTAAAATCCTTCTTTCATCCGCCGGAAAGCCCATTTTATTTGCACCGGGCCTGTGAAATCATAAGGTGTCACCACAATTTGCTGGCTGGTCTGGCGTTTTGTTTGCGCACCCGCATATATACTGCGCTCCAAAGCGAGGGCCGCCTTGCCCGCCTGGAACCGCCAGCCCTCCCGCCCCGGTGTGACCAGAATGATAGAGCGCCGGTCTCGCGATAAAGACGCCTTGATCGTCGGGTGCAAGTGAAACCGTAATACAAAATCCACCTGCCCCTTGCGCTCTTCCGGCACGAAAACATCTTCCCCGCGCAAATCATCGCCATCTATATCCAGAAACAGGCGCCGTCTATGGGTTGCCTTTTTAAGATGCTCGACGCCGGTGCGCTCCATTTCCAATAGCTGCCCGTGCTTGTCTTCAAACAGGCGGTGATAGAGAGAAGGGGCGCAACGAGATTGCTCTGCAGGCGCATCGGCAAGGCTTAAACTTGAATGGGCCGCCGCCTGACGCAAGGCATGTTGCCAAGGCGTGCCCATGGCGGCATTGATCAGGGCGGTGCCATGAAACGGGTTTTCAGCGCCGCAATTCACAACAATGCGATGGCGCCCGCTGGAAAGCTGAAAACTAAGAGCGCCATCATGGGAGTGAATGGGGCGCACAATCTGGGACAGGTTTTGTTTATTGTATTTTTTGGGCGCCAGTTGATGCAAAGGGTTGCCGCCCGCAGCCGGACCGCCAAGATCTGCCAGCACCAAAGTGCGCGCCGCACTCAGCTTTTGATAGCCTGTATGGGAGGCAAAATCGATTTGCTGGCGCTCCACCTTGCGGGAAGTCAAAGCAACACTTATCGCCTGTTTATCGTCTTCGCAGGCTCCGTTAAACACTGCAAGGCGACCATCACCACACCGGAAAAACTCGACCAGGGACAATGCCTTGCCGGCGCTGTGCTGGATAAATCCCGGCACTTCGCGCCCGCCCGCTGCATAGGCTTTTATCAGTGCCAATAACCGCAACCCCAATTCCATCTGAAAGGAGGGATTGCGCGAAACATGGCCGCCATCCTGGCGCAATTGCAGGCGCAATTCCCGGCGCAAAAGATTACACCCCTGTTCGGCACAATGCTGGTGATGGGGCAAGAGCAATCCCGAGGCCGTCAAGGAGATGGCCGCCAATAAACGCGTGCGCGGGGTTTCTGCTTTATTGGCAGACTTGGCCAGATGACGGGCTTGACGCGCCATGGCCGACAAAAGCGCTGAACGCCATAACGCATCGCCACGCTTCAAAAGCGGCCCGGCATGGCGTAGCAGAAAAATCAATCGCTCCGCAGTAATATCCAGTGCCCAGCATTGCGGTTCATAGCGGCTATAAAGCGAGAGCCAGGCATCGATTAAAATCGTTGCTGCTAATTCCCCATCTTCCCCCAGACCGGCAAAATCACGCAGCCAGACAAAAGAATGCATTCTGGCAAAATCAGCTGTGCCCGGATCAAGGGCCAGCCATTTGCGGGCAATATCACTAATGTCCCCATGCAGTAACAGCCCGTCCGCCTTGTCACCAATCCACTCGCCAACCAATGCCTTTGCCGCTTGGGCATTGGGCTGATAATCATCGGCAAAAGGGGCAATCAACCGATCCGGAGCCGGGCCATTTAATTGCAGATCATAAAAAAATCCATCGCGCCAAGAGGCAAGCCCCGAAAACGGACTGCGTTTTTGAGATTTGCCCACCGCCATCACCAGCCCCCTCCCATGACAAAAGAGGCAGTGACTACAGGAAACAGCGATTTGCAAAAGGCTGGATACATAAGGGATTCGTCATACGCTGAACCGGCATTTCCTGTCCACTGCTGGCCCTTTTAAAAAAGAAACCCCCGCTAAAAAGCGGGGGTATAAGTTTTGAGGGTGCAAAGTGTGATATTCGAGGGTCACATGGTAATTTCGAATTATTTAATAAGAGGGCAGGACTTTCACCACTGCGCCATATTCTACCCGGACACGGGAGCCGGGGCGGGCGATGGGCTGCTTATCCGCTTGGACCACGGTGACGAGACCTTCGCCATCGAGGTCAATCGTATAACGATAACCCTGTTGTTTCTTGACCTGATTTTCAGCGGCATTGCCAATGACACCGCCAAGAACGGCACCGGCAACGGCGCCAACAGCGCGCTCATCCTTACCGCCGCCGACTTGCGAGCCAACAACCCCACCGATGACAGCGCCGGAAGCGGCACCGATACGGTTATTCTCGCCTTGAATAAGGACCGGTTCGGCATCCATCAGAGTGCCCATTTTAATGCGGGTCGGCGCGCCAACATCGCGGGATGAATAGACATTACCACCCGGAGCCGTTGCACAGCCCACGGCGACAAGGCCCGTAAGCGCCAATACAGCCGCCACGAGAACTTTTCTCACAGTTCTTGACGGGGAATTTAAGGTCATTTGCGTGTTCATGGTCATGCTCCTGATTATCGAACTATTTGGGGCTAAATTAGGGCCAAGACGCGACAAACCTGCCCTAATCCATTCTAATTGCTAACGAATTTTGTTCTAATCCGGGAATGTGTCGAATTTGTGGGGCTTCCTTTACGCTTTGATAACGATGTTGCGAGGGGAGGGATTTGTTTTCGCCATATTTTCCTCAGCGGGGCGCGCGGATTTGGGGTTGCGCATTTTTTGCCACAGATTGCTCGCGGTTTTGCGCATTTTGCCAATGCCGGCGGCAGCCAGATAGCCAAGCGAAAGCCCGACAATAATACCAATGCTCCATTGCTGATCGAAAACCGCAATGCCGGTAAAGGCAAAAAGAGCAATAGCACTGAAAATCAACAAAAAGCGCCCCGGCCCCTTAAAGGCGGATTTTGCCGCCCGACCAGCTATAGCAGCGGCCCGGCCTGCGGCTTTTAGGGGGTTCGACAAGATATAGGCGGCAGCCCGAAACAGAAAACGGCCAAAATCCAATAGCATTTGCAAGGCGCGATTGGGGCCGACAAGCCCCACGAGACCGCTAAAAAGACCCGCAAGCGCAAGGCTGGCTGCCTTTTTGCGCATGGGGGCTTTCATAATGTGAGGGTCGTGATTGCGCGAGGATTCCCATTGCCGGGCGTCGAGATTGACCGGCTCACCATCGGCAGTGCTTGCCTGGGCACGCCCTGATAATGCCAAAATGGCGGCCAACAAGGCCGAAACGGCCGCCCCCTGAAACAGGCCTTTGCGGATTTTGCGGGTCATCCAAACCTCCCTTTTTAATCCAGACTATTGTTTAGGTAAGGGCTGCAAAAGCCGGGTTCAAGTGGCCGGGCAAACAGGCTATAGGCATCAGGCGGGGGCACAATTTTTCAGGAAATCTAAAATAAATGACCAAACTCGACCACCGTCCTCTGGGGCAAACCGATATCACCCTTCCCTCCCTTTGTGTGGGAACCATGATGTATGGCTCGCAAACGCCAGAGGATATTGCCCACCGGCAGCTCGACCGGTGTTTTGAATTCGGTATCAATTTTCTCGATACTGCCGAATTATATTCCATCCCCCCGGAGCCCAAAACCCATGGCAATAGCGAGCGCATTGTTGGGAATTGGATCAAAGCACGGGGGGTGCGGGATAAAATCTTTCTAGCCTCCAAAGTTGCCGGGCGCTCCGGCATGACATGGATGCGCGACGGACAGGAGACGCGCCTGACGCCAGCGCAGATAAGAAAAGCCGTTGAGGGCAGTTTAACCCGCCTGCAAACCGATTATATCGACCTCTATCAACTCCATTGGCCGGATCGTGCCGTGCCCAGCTTTGGCTCCATTCTTTATGGCTATCGTCATTATAAGGATGATTATGTGCCATTGGAGGAAACCCTCGGCGCTCTGGACGCACTCAAACGCGAAGGCAAAATTCGCCATATAGGACTTTCCAATGAAACCTCTTGGGGAGTCATGAAATATCTGCAAATTGCCAGAGACAAAAACTGGCCTCGCATGGTCTCCATCCAGAATGCCTATAATCTGCTCAACCGTTATTTTGAAAGCGATCTGGCAGAAATTGCCATGCAGGAAAAAATTGGCTTGCTGGCCTATTCGCCCTTGGGACAGGGCTATCTGTCCGGCAAATATCTGGATGGCAAAGAACCTGCCGGCTCGCGCCTTGTGCTCTATGGTCGCCTTGAGCGCTATCAGACTCCGGCGGCCGAAGCGGCTATTCGCGCCTATATTGCTTTGGCGAAAGATTTGAACGTCGATCCGGCGGCTTTGGCTTTGCAATTTGTCACCTCACGTCCATGGGTCACATCCAATATTTTTGGCGCAACGTCCGATGCGCAGCTGGATGTCGTGTTTCAATCTTTATCCCTTGAATGGACCCGGGAGATTGATCGCGCTGTCAATGCCATTCATGCGCAATATCCCAATCCCTGCCCGTAATAAACAAAGCCCGAACTACAATTTCACTATGGGCAAATTTACAAGTGGCGGCTATATTGCCGCTTATGATGTTTGCCCTTTACCTGCTCGGCTCCGGCCTTGCCATTCTTGGTCTTTATGCTCTTTTGAAGGCCATGGGGCGCGCTGACTCTGCGACAATGTCTTCGCCTGCAGATGTTGAAGCCTTGCTGATGGAAGAGGGCTTGAAAGTAAAACCCCGTGATATCGCTATTTCGGCCAATGGCGATAAGGTGGTTCTGGTTCTCGAAGATGGTCGCATCCTGCTTTTGCGCGCTCTCGGTCATTTTTGGCAATGGCGCGAGGTAAAAAGCAGCTTCGGTATAGGCCGTAATGGCAATCGCATTAGTTTTCCGCGACAATCCTATACCGATCCGGCGATAGATTTTTATTTCAGCGATGAGGCCGACGCCATAAAATGGGCCAACCTTTTGGCAAGCCTTGACCAGACAGACAGGGCGATAGGAATGCATCATGCCTGAGAATTTTAATCTGCCGGATATATCAAGCTATGCAGCACCGGTTTATATCGCCTTTATATTGCTTGAACTGGTTTTGATCAATGCACACAAGATTCGCGGCGATTATGAAGCGCGCGACGCGGCAACATCGATCACTATGGGGCTTGGCTATTTTGTCTTCGGAACCATTATTGCCTCTGGTATTTATGCCTTTTTATACGGAATCTTATTCTGGATTTATCAATTCCGCCTGATTGATATTCCTTTCACAATCTGGGCTTTGGTATTGTGCTTTATCCTTGATGATTTGCTGTTTTACTGGTCGCACCGCCTACAGCATATTATTCGCTGGGGTTGGGCCAGCCATGTCATCCATCACTCAAGCCAGCACTATAATTTGTCAACGGCCTTGCGCCAGCCATGGTTCAATTTTCTGACCGGCAGTTTCATATTAAGCATACCCCTTGTGCTTTTGGGCTTTCACCCGGCATGGATTGCCTTTAGCGCCTCGCTTAATCTGTTTTATCAATTCTTCGTCCATACCGAGGCCGTTCGCAAAATGCCGCCTTGGTTTGAGGCTGTCTTCAACACCCCCTCCCATCACCGGGTTCATCATGGGCGCAATCCGCGCTATCTGGATGCCAATTATGCCGGTGTTCTCATTGTCTGGGACCGCTTGTTTGGCACCTTTGTACCCGAAGACGAAAACGAGACGGTTCGCTATGGTCTGGTTAAAAATATCGGCACATTCAATCCCGTCAAAGTCGCCACCCATGAATATTTGTCGATTTTCCGCGATGCGGCCAAGCCGGGGCTTAGCCTCATGCAGCGCCTTGCCTATATTTTTGCCCCGCCGGGATGGCGCCATGATGGTCGCCATATGACCTCCCGGGAAATCAAGGAAGATTTTGTCGCCGACAACCCGGATCTTGCCGGAACGCCGGGGCTGCCGTCAAAAATACCGCAAAGCCTGCAAAAACCCTCCTCCGAGCCTGCTGAATAAGGCGGTTTGAGCGCTCGATATAGTCATATGCCAGTGCTGCAGGCTGGTGGCGACAAGCCTGTGCAATCAGTGCTATGCTTCTTCCCGAAACAAATGAATTGAGCAGGAGGCTGGCGCCATGGATGGTATGATGGAGAGTGAAACCCAAGGATTTGCAAGCTTGGTGGATCGCCTGCGGGCAGGTTTTCTCACCGGCAAAACCCGCGATATTGCCTGGCGTCGTGAGCAGCTAAATAATCTCAAACGGTTTTTTGACGAAAACGAAAAAGAAATTTTCGCGGCCCTGAAACAAGACCTCCGTAAACCCGATATGGAGATTTACAGCTCCGAATATGATTTCGTGCGCAAGGATATAGACCACGCCCTGAAACATCTGCCGTCATGGATGCGGCCAGAAAAAGTTTCAACCCCCTTGTCCCTCCTGCCCGCCAAAAGCGAGATTGCGCGCGAGCCTTACGGCATCTCTCTTATTATCTCCGCCTGGAATTATCCGATACAGCTTTTGCTGGCGCCCCTTGTGGGCGCTATCGCCGCTGGCAATGGCGCGGTTCTGAAGCCATCCGAAATGGCACCGGCAACAGAAAAACTGATTGCGGAAAAAATACCCACCTATCTCGACAATGATTTATTTGCCGTCATCACCGGCGGCGTCGAGACCATGACCAAATTGCTCGACATACGCTTTGACCATATTTTCTATACCGGCAGCTCCCATGTGGGCAAAATTATCATGGGCGCCGCGGCAAAATTCCTGACCCCTGTGGTGTTGGAGCTTGGCGGTAAAAATGTCGCTGTGGTGTTGGCCGATGCCGACCTTGCCGTTACCGCACGCAGGATTGTCTGGGGGAAATTTAATAATGCCGGCCAGCTTTGTGTCTCGCCCGACTATATTCTCGTCGATCGCGCGGTAGAAGAAAAACTGCATCAGGAATTAAAACAGGCGGTCAGCCAGTTTTTCGGTAATGAGCCGCAACAAAGTGCCGATTATGGGCGGATTATACACCATCGCCATTTTGATCGGCTGGTTGGTTTTCTTGACGGGCAGAAAATTGCCGTCGGCGGCGAGCATGACCGCGCAGATAAATATATCGCACCAACTATTCTATCTGGCTCACGCTTTTCCGATCCGGTGATGCAGGATGAA
>JALSJA010000245.1 GCA_026989615.1 Parvularculaceae bacterium
TATAAATTATCGCTGCGCCTTAATGCCGGCAATGCGGAAATAATTATTGATGATGACGGCCCCGGTATTGAACCGGAAAATTACGAGGCCGTATTCAAAGCCTTTTCGAGGCTGGATCAGGCACGCTCGCAAAATACGGCCGGGGTCGGCCTTGGCCTTACCGTCGTCCGCGACATTGCCCGCGCCCATGGCGGCGAGATTATTCTTGAAAAATCCCCCCTTGGCGGACTGCGCGCTATATTGCGCATTCCCGTTTAAAGCGTTTCCAGAGCTTATCCGTCTCGCCGCGAGAGACGCTGGCGCAGCGGTCCGGAAACCCGTAAAAACAAAGGCTTGGAGCTTATACTTAACGATTTCTAAATTTCTTTTTCCCGAACGCATAATAAGCAGTTAACTGAATTGCGATATATTGATGAAAAATAATTCAAATCGGGGTTTTCGTCATTGTGAAATTCGTAGAGCTTAATCCATCACTTCAGGTTGAACGTGAAAGACTGTCAGCGCTGCAAAAACATTCTCCCATGGTGTTTGGCAAGGCACTGGCTGCCGGGCTAATTCTTACATTTCTCTTTACCTTTCGCTATCAGAACTATCTTCTGGCCTTGCCGGCTTTGCTTTTTTCCTTACTGGAATTATGGCGCATCTTCACTTGGAAAAATCTTGACATCATGAAGTTTGATGAGGCCGGATTGAGACTTATCAAACGACGCATTGCCATTACCGGCGCCATCGCCATCCTGCTCACTCTTTTTTACACAACTCTTGCCCTCTATAGAGAAGCAGAAATCGGGCGCCTTATCTTCGCCAGTGGCGTTACAATATTCTACATCATGATGGCCTATAGCTTTCACGCCGTCCCCGCCTATTCGAGCGCCATTATTGCCACTCCAACCATCGCTTTTGCACCCTTCATGCTGCTCTATGGCACCACCACGGAAAAAATATTTCTCGCCATGACAGCCCTTATGAGCTTGCTGGTTTATATCGCCATCAAACGCATGTCCTATACCAATGCCAAATTGACCAAAAACTGGCTGATTGCGTCCAAATCCTTGCGGGAAAAGGAAGAAGATCTCGATGGCCTGATGGCCTTGTGCCGTGATTTCTCATGGCGCTCTGACAGAAATCTGCTACTGACCTCGCTGTCCAAACATTTCCCGAAAATATCCGGCCGTGATCTCGCCTATGACATCAATAAAAGCCTGTTTTTGTTTCTCGATACCAGCGACGCCCAAACCGCCCATAATGTCCGCTTGATACAAGACCGGATAAAAGCGCAACTGGCTTTCGATCGTGTTCCCTGTCTGGCAACCGGCCTTGAAAAGGCCAAATATATTGAAGTGACAGGCTCACCCATTTTCAATGATGGGGGTGACATGATCGGCTATCGCGGCTGGATTACCGATCTGACCGACCGCCGTGAGGCTCTGGAAGCCTTGCAACAAAGCGAGGAGCGCTTTCGCAGCTTTGCCGATATGGCCGCTGAGGGCATGTGGGAAATCGACGCCAAAGGGCGCTACACTTTCATTTCCGGCATGATGCAGGCTCGATCAAAAAATTTCTCCAACGCCCTGATTGGAAAAGAATTTGGCTATAGCCGCCTGACCGACGAGGCTAGCGCAGAATATAAAGCGCGCTTTGAGGAATTGCTGGAATTGGTCGCACAACGCCGACCGTTTCGCAATTTCATCCTGCCGGAAATTAACGGTTTCGTGCAACGCATTAGCGGTGTCCCCTTTTACAATCGCGACGGCACCTATCTTGGCTATCGCGGCTATACAACCGATATTGCCGCCGAAACCACAGCCCGCGCCGAGCTTCACCGGGCGCTGGATGCAATGAAAGAAAGCAAAGAGCGTTTCCGCGATTATGCGGAACTGGCCAGTGATTGCTTGTGGGAACTCGATGCCAATTTAAACTATACCTATGTCGACGACATTGCCGAAAAATGGACCGGCGTTCCGGTCAGTGAATTTATCGGCAAATGTATTCTCGACCTCGATAAAATCGTGCCTCCGCCTGCCGATGACCCGGATTATATTACTGGCTGGCAGCAGCATTTGCGCGATTTGAACAATCACAGACCCGTCGATAATTACCAGCTCCCCTCCGTAAAGGGCTATCACTTACGCACATCGGCCAAACCTCTTTTTGACGAAGACGGCAATTTTACAGGCTATCGCGGCACCACCGTTGATGTCTCTGCCGAAGTCAACGCCCAGCGGGAATCCAAAGCCGCTTTAATGGCCTTGGAAGCCGCCAATGCATCCTTGGAAGAGCGCATTGAAAAACGCACCGAAGAACTGGCCAGACAATCCGACCTGCTGACGGAAGTGCTGGATACCATCAAGGAGCGTCTCGTTGTCCTCGACAAAGACTTCAAAATCATTTTGATGACCGGAAAAGATCAACCCACCCTGCCGCCCGGGCGCTGGCATGAGGGAGCCAATGTGTTATCCCTGTATGAAACCGCTTTCGATCTCGGCCTCTATACGCAAGGCGACAAACCCTTATCCAAAGATGACTTCATCGCCCGACTAAAAGGCGGCAAAGGGTTTTCCGTCATTCGCCTTGATGTTTCCGGCCAGCAAGTTCGCGAGTCCTTCGTTCCGCGCAGCAATGGCGGCTATGTCCTCGTCCATCAGGATGTCAGTATTGAGCGGCGGCGCGAGCAGGAATTGCGCTCCCTGTCACGGGATTTGCGCCTTGCCAAAGATACAGCCGAATCTGCCAGCCGCGCAAAATCAGAATTCCTCGCCAATATGAGCCATGAGATTCGCACCCCCATGAACGGGGTTATCGGCATGGCCGGCCTGCTTCTCAATACCTCTCTGTCTTCCAAACAGCGCGATATGGCGCAAGTTATCATGCGCTCCGGCGACAGCCTCCTGACCATCATCAATGATATTCTCGACTTCTCCAAATTGGAAGCCGGTAAAATGGATTTGAACGAAGAAGGCTTTAACCTTCGCGCCGCCATTGAAGATGTGGCCGCCCTCTTGACCCCGCAAGCGCAAGCCAAAGGGCTTGAACTGATGGTCCGGCTGCAACCCGACCTGCCCAAAAATCTGATTGGCGATGTTGGCCGTATTCGTCAGGTGGTCACCAATCTTGCCGGCAATGCCATTAAATTTACCGATGAAGGCAGTGTTCTGATCAATGTTTCCGGCGAGACCGTTGGCGACATTGTCACTTTCAAAGTCTCTGTCGAAGACACAGGCTGCGGCATCCCTGCGGACAAACTCAATACCGTCTTTGAGAAATTCGAACAGGTCGATGGCTCCTCTTCGCGCCGCCATGAAGGCACCGGTCTTGGCCTCGCCATTACCCGCAAACTCATTGATCGCATGAATGGCAAAATCGGTGTTGATTCCATTCTGGGCAAAGGTTCCGTGTTCCATTTCACCCTCAGCCTGCCCAAAGATGAAAAATCCGAAAAAGAAATGAAATTACCGGTCAATCTGCCCGAGGGCGTGCGGGTTCTGGTGGTTGATGATAATTCCGTCAACCGCACCATTCTCGATGAACAATTACGAAGCTGGTCACTGGAGCCGGTGCTGACAGAACACGCCAAAGAAGCGTTGAAAGTATTGCGCCTCGCCGCCAAAGAGAAAAACCCGTTCCCATTGGTCATTCTGGACTTTCAAATGCCCGGCATGGACGGCGCCGATCTCGCCCGCACCATCAGGCAGGACAAAACACTGGCCGATACCAAGCTGATTATGCTGACCTCGGCCGGACAAAATGGCGACACCAAATTACAAAAAGAATTGGGGCTTTCCGGCTATCTGCTAAAACCGGCCCGGGCCAGCACCCTGCTCGATTGCATCATCACCAGCCTACAGGAAGGCGCTGTCACAACCGCCAGACAGACAGCCAAAGCTCTGCAGCAAAACGGCACGGCAAAAAAGCAAAAGAAAATGCAAGGCCCGACGCTTCCCGTACCCCCGGCCATGGCGAAAACCATTCTCATTGCCGAAGACAATATCGTCAACCAAATGGTGATCAAAACCATGCTCGATGCCACCGGGCATAAAATTCTCATTGCCAATAATGGCGAAGAAGCCTTTAGCATGTTCCAGAGCCAGAAACCCGACCTTGTCTTGATGGATGTCTCCATGCCGGTCATGGACGGGCTGCAGGCAACCGCCGCCATTCGCGGTCTACCAGAAACCATGCGCCCCAACACGCCGATTATCGGGGTCACCGCCCATGCCTTGAAAGAGGATGAAGGCCATTGTCTGGATGCCGGTATGGATGATTATCTCCCCAAACCGATCAAACAGGAAAAGCTGCTGGAAAAAATTGCCCATTGGCTTTATCCCCATGATGATCACATCAAAACCCGCAAGTCAGCCTGATCTTCCAGTCTTGACCTCCCAGACTTGACCTATAAGGGCGGCCTGTTACACCTTGTTCTTCTTTCCTTCTAGAGCGCTTCTGCGAAAAGTGGGTCCTTCGACAAGCTCAGGATGAGGCCGGTTTTCGGATAAGAAGCGCTCAAAAACAAAGGCTTAGAGCCCGGTTTTGATTCAATCAAAACCGAAAAGGCTCTAAAGATAGTTGAGCAATTATGGCCGCCTCCTCTCGCCGCGCTCCGCGCCGGGCAATCACGATAAAACAATTACGGGATCAACTCGCAAATTTTCGTGCTGAAATCGCTGATGATCCTCTTGCCAATCCGGTAAGGCGGCTGGGTTTTGATATTTCGCAAAGGCTGGAACTCGGCCAGGTAAACCTGTCAGCCATGGAAGCTTTGGTAGACAGTCTTACCAAAGAGGGCTTTTTGCGCCGGAGTGAAAATTTGAAATCCTATCTGGACGCCCCCTCTTTGCGCAGCACCATCACCAAAAGCAGCCAATCCCTGAAAAGCTTCTCCGCCTTTCAGGCCCATTGGCAGCAACGCAAAAACAATATCGTCTTTACCGGACACCCGACCTTTCTCATGCCCGAAACAACCAGAAAGGCGCTGGCCAATTCCGTTGTCACAACCAACGCCACAAACAAGCGCGCTTGGCAAACCGCGCTGGAACCTGTTCACACGCAAAGCATCACCCTCACCGACGAACATGAAGCGGTCATTGACTGCATCCGGCATGCGGGCAATGCCCTTGGCCATGTCCATCAGGAAATATACACTACAGCGCGCAAATTATTCCCGCGCAAATGGAAAACCCTGCGCCCCGATATTTTCGGCATTGCCAGCTGGGTCGGTTATGACATGGATGGCCGCACCGATATTGCATGGTATGATGTCATTCGCCACAGGCTGATTGAAAAGCAATTTTTCCTGAACCGCTATCACAACACGCTCATACGCCTCCGCAAGCGCCATGGCCTCAATGACAAAAATCTCGCCGCAATAGCAAACGCCCTCCATATGGCCGCACAACAGACAAGCCGATGTGTGGATGCCATGCAGGGCGACCTAACCGATGCCGAGGGCATTTCCATAGCCGGTAATATCATCACCGCATCCGGGCCCGGCAAATTGACCCGACTGACCGCGCTGACAGAACGCTTGCGCCAAAGTGCCATCCCATTGGACGACAAACCCGCACAGGATTTACTCATATTGGCCGCAGAAATGGAAACCCTTGGTCTTGGCGCCGGGGCCATTCATTTCCGCCTCAATGCCGCGCAAATTCGCAATGCCATTCGCCAGACCCTGAACCTGCCCGATGACGCCGATCTGTTTGGCCGCTCGGCCTTACAGGCAGTTTGCGACCTGATTGAAAATGTCGAACCGGTCAAAGTCAATTTTGCCTCACTGGCGATGGAACAAACCACGGCTGCGCGCATTGCCATCGCCATGGCGCAAATCATCAAACATATTGATGCCACAAATCCGGTCCGCCTGCTGATTGCCGAATGCGAAACTCCGGTAACGGTTTTATCCGCTCTTTATTTTGCGCGTCTATTTGGCATAGACAAGCATGTGGATGTCTGCCCTTTGCTGGAAACCGAAACCGCCATGGAGCGCGCCGAGCGTATTTTTGATCGCCTGTTCCAGCAAAAGATCTACCGTAAAATGATCCGCCGCCGTGGCGCTTTGGCCATTGAAACCGGCTTTTCCGATGCGGGCCGTTTTATGGGACAAATTCCCGCCGCCCTTGCCATTGAGCGGGTGCAGGTGCAACTCGCACAGATGATGGCCCGCCATAATCTGGGCGATATACGCGCCATCATCTTTGATACCCACGGGGAATCCATGGGCCGTGGTGGCCATCCATCCTCCATGATTGATCGCAATCTCTATACCCTGTCGCCCTTTGCCCGCCAGACCTTTGCCCGGCTTGGTATTCAACTCACCCATGAAACCTCGTTTCAGGGCGGCGATGGCTATGTGTTTTTTGCCAATGACAAAATCGCCCGCAAAACACTGGCCGGTATTATCGCCGCCGATCAGCGGGCCGAAGCGCTGGGCAAGGATGACCCTTTTTACAAAGATGTCAGCACCTCCCTCGATTTTTATTACCGCGTCAAGCACAAGCAGGAAGAGCTTTACGCCGATGGCGCCTATCACATTACCATTGCCGCCCTCGGACTTGCCATGATGCCCCCAAGCGGATCGCGAAAATCCCGCCGCCAGTTCGAGCATCGCGCCGATGAAGAAACCTCCCTGCGGCGCATACGCGCCATCCCCCATAATGGTGCCCTGCAACAGCTTTGCTTTCTTGCCAATATCACCGAAGGCATTGGCGATGCGGTTGGTTCCGAAATTGAAGAATTTGCGCTTTTATATAAAAAGTCAGACCGCTTTCAGCGGATCATGAAACTTGCCGCACGGGCTTTCTCTTTAAGCGAGATCAAAACCCTGATTGCCTATTTGCGGGTTTATGACGGCTCCTTCTGGGGCACCCGCCCGCTTTCCATCTCGACACCGACCCTCGACAAGGCCTCCACCGAGCTGGCTTTGTTGCTGGCTGCCGATCCGCGCTATGGGGCTGCTTTGCAATTAGCCGCCAAAATGCGCCCTTCCATTTTAAAGATGGGCAAATTCCTTGACCGGCTCGGCCTATGTGGCAGCAATCGTTTTTGCGTCCCTGCCGAGCTTGATCTGCTCCATGCCATTCGCATTGCGTTGATCGAGCATTTATTCCTGCTCGCAGCACGCCTGCCCAATTTTGCTCCCATGGGCGATTTTTCCCGCCGCGATGTGATTGACCTGATCTTTGATCTCAATATCCCCGAAGCGGTCGCCATATTGCGCGAAGCCTTCCCCACCCATTCGGCACAAATCAGCGATTTTGCCATGCACGAAACCGCCAACTGGCCGGACAGCCAGACCCCCCGCTATGCCTGGGTCGATAAGGACCTGATCCGGCCCATGGAGGAGAGCTATCGCCTCATTCAGCGCATTTCCGCCGGAATTTCGCATTTTTACAGCGCAATGGGCTGATTTCCCTCTCATTTTTGCGTGACAAATGTAAAAATTGACTGCTCTTTTAACCTTGTTGCGGCACAATCATAGCTCATATTACCGGCGCGTGGGTATAAAAACACCCGCCCCGCGCCTATATCCATGACACATCAACCGCCGGCTTCCGGCCCTTAAGGTTTTTTTAAGTACAATGAAACTTCCCGGTCCCATAGCCAGCGCTGCTATCATTATCCTGCTGGTTGGCGGTTATTTTGCCCTTGGCACCATAACCAAAGCCCCGCCCCCCGTGCAGGAAAAAACCCAAGACCCGCTATTCCGGGTGGTCGTCACCCAATATGCCCCCACCACCGAGGCCGCTCTCATCCCGGTCAATGGCCGGATGAGCGCCGAGCGCGCTGTTTCTGTCCTGGCCAAAACCGGCGCCAGTGTCGCCACCATAAAAGTGCGCGAAGGCGATCGGGTAAAGGCTGGAGAAGCGCTTTGTATTTTGGAAAAAGATGCAAGAGGCGCCATTCTGGCCGAGGCACGGGCCGCTTTTGCCAAAGCCAAGCTTGACCGTGACGCTGCCAGAGACCTTGCTGCCAAAGGCTTTCAATCACAAGCGGGACTGGCCGGGGCAGAAGCATTATACGATCAGGCCAGAGCCGCTCTGGAACGCGCCGAGCTCGACTATAACAACACCATCATCCGCGCCCCCTTTGATGGCGTCGTCACCACAGTGCTTCTTGACAAGGGCGACCTCGCCCAGCCCGGCACTCCTTGCGCCGTGATTGCCGATCTCGATCCCATCATATTTGAAGCCGACCTTTCCGAGCATGAAATCAGCGCCATCCGTAAAGATGCCATGGCGCAGATCATTTTATCCGATGGATCGAAGATTGAAGGAAAAGTGCGCTACGCTGCTGCGGCGGTCAATCCCGGCACCCGCTCCTATCGCGTGGAAATTACCGCCCCCAATCCACAAGGCAAAATCCGCGACGGTCTCACCGCCAAAGCGCTCATCCAGTCCAGCAATCAACAAACCTATACCATTCCCCGCTCCAGCATTCTAATCAATGATCACGGCATTGAAGGCATACGCATTGTCGAACGCCAGCAGGACAAAACCGGCACGGTCAAATTCATCCCCATAGAGATTATCTCCGACAATACCGATGGCATTAAAATCATTGGCCCATCCGGCGATATAGAGCTTATCACCCGGGGCAAGGATTATGTCATTGCCGGTCAAACCGTCGAAATCGCCGCCCCCGGCGAAACCAGATTTTAGGGAGCCGATAGCTATGAATTGGCTCATTGACGCAGCATTTCATCATGCCAGAGTGTGTTTTCTCGCTCTGGTGATGCTGGTCATGATTGGCCTCAACGCCTATCAGACCCTGCCGCGTGAAGCCGATCCCGATATTCCGATGCCGTTTATGCAGATTATTTTGCCCCTGCCCGGCATTTCCCCGGAAGATGCCGAGCGCCTGCTCATTCGCCCCACGGAACTGGAATTGCAATCCCTTGAGGGCCTGGTGCAAATGGATGCCACCGCCTATCAGGGGGCTGGCAATATTGTTCTCGAATTTGAAACCACGGTCGATATGGATGTGGTCTCCAATGATGTGCGCGAAGCGGTTGACCGCGCCCGCGCAGAGTTTCCGGCCGCAGCGCTGGAGCCCATCGTCGAAGAGTTCAACGCCCAACGGCAATACCCTCTGGTTTCGATCATTTTATCCGGCGATATATCCGAGCGCAGTCTGACCCGAAAGGCCGAAGCCCTGAAAGACAGAATACTCACTGTCCCCGGCGTTCTCGATGCCGATCTCATAGGCGCACGCGACGAGGTGCTGGAAATCAATATCCCGGCTGAAAATTTTGAAACCTATAATCTTTCCCTGCCCCGGCTGGCCAATATCATTCGCGCCAATAATGCGCTGATTGCCGCCGGGTCCATGCAATTTGATGACGCCACCTATTCGGTCAAAGTACCGGGCCTGCTAAAGTCCACCCGCGATGCAGCCTCTATTCCCGTCGCTGCGTCACAAAACTCCACCATCACCCTTGGCGATATTGCCGAGCTGCGGCGAACCTTTGAGGATCCCGAAGGCTATGCCCGCTTTGATGGCAAACCCGCCATTGGCATCAATGTCTATAAAAGAAGTGGCGAAAACCTGCTCAAAACCACAGACCTCGTCAAAGCAGCCACCGAAGCCGAAGCCATGAACTGGCCCGGCACGATGGAGTTTGCCTATATTGGTGATCAATCCATATTGGTTGACGATATTCTATCCAATCTTACCGCCTCTATCCTGCTGGCAGTGCTGCTGGTGATGATTATCGTCGTTGCCACTTTGGGTCTGCGTTCGGCGCTGATGGTCGGCATTGCCATTCCGACAACGTTCCTCACCGGCCTCACCCTGCTGGCCATGAATGGCTATACCCTCAATATGATGGTGATGTTTGCCATGGTTTTATCGGTTGGCATGCTGGTCGATAGCGCTATCGTCATTGTCGAATATGCGGACCGGCGCATGAGCGAAGGGGCGAGCCGCTATAACGCTTATAAAGAAGCCGCCAAACGCATGTTCTGGCCGATTATTGCTTCCACCGCGACCACATTGGCCGCCTTTGTGCCCTTTCTTTTCTGGAATGATCTGTCCGGCGAATTTATGCGCTATCTGCCGCTGACGCTGATTTTTGTACTGTCGAGCTCGGTGCTGGTCGCCCTTATCTTCCTGCCCTTGATCGGCTCTTTTGTGCGCGTGCCGGAACGTTTGAAGCGATTTGGTTTTCGTGGCCGCACCGATCAGGTCACCCAACAGATCGATAGTGATTTTACCGACCCTCGCGGTCTGTCCGGCCTGACCGGCCATTATGCGCGCTTTATTTGCGCTATGGTCAAACGCCCCTTCCTCGTTGCCGGCACTATATTAAGTCTGGTGGTTGGCAGCTATTTTGCTTTTGCTGCCGCCAATCCCGATTTTGAATTTTTCATCCGCAATGATGATGAGCGCGTGCTGGTGCTGATTCAAGGCCGCGGTAATATGGGCGAGCAGGAAAAAATAGACCTTGCCATGGAAGTGCAGGAAAAACTGCAAGACCATCCAGCGATTGAATATATCTATGCCCAGACCGGCCCCGTAGTCTCCCGTGGCCGCGACCAACCACCGGAAACCGTCGCCCAGCTAACCATAGACCTCGTCCCCTATTCCGAGCGCGAACATTCCCGCATTGTGGTGGAAGATTTCCGCACCCTCACCGCCGGCCTGCCGGGGGTGATCATCGAAGTGCGCCAGCCCCCCTCCGGCCCGGAGCGCGGCAAGGATGTGCAGGTGGAATTTAGCGGCAGCGATTTTGCCAAGGCCCGCGCTGCGGCAGATTTAACCCGCGATTTCATGGCCAATGATCTGACCGAAATCAATGGCCGACAGGTCCATACCTTTATGGATATTGAAGACAATAGCCCCTTGCCCGGCATTGAATGGGAAATGGTGGTCGATCGGGAAAAGGCCGGCCTGTACGGGCTTTCAATAGCCGATGTCGGCGCCGCCATGCAGCTCGTCACCAATGGCTTGCTGGTCGACAGCTATCGCCCCGATGACAGCCCGGACGAGGTGGATATTCGTATCCGCTTTCCTGCCAGCGAGCGCAATTTGGACACTCTGCAATCCCTGCGCATTCAAACCGCCAGAGGCTCTGTACCGGTCAGTAATTTTGTCACGCGTGTGCCGCGCCAACAGGTGGATCGGGTCTCGCGACGCGATGGCTACCGGGTGGCCGATGTCAAAGCCAATGGCAATATTCAAGACCCGCTTTACATGGTCAGTCAGGATGTCGCCATTGCCGCCGTGCAGGACTTTCTGGAAAGCGGCGTTATCGAACAGGAGATTGGCCCCGGCGTGAACTGGCGCCTGCGCGGCAATTCGCAAGACCGCGATGACGCGGCCAATTTCTTCAAAGGGGCCATGGCCGCCTCTCTATTCATGATTGGCGTCATATTGCTATTACAATTCAATTCCTTTTATCACGCCGTGCTGACCCTCACCGCCGTTGTCTTTTCCGTCTTTGGCGTTTTGTTCGGCATTGCCATTAGCGGCCAATATTTCTCCATCATCATGACCGGCACCGGCATTGTCGCCCTTGCGGGTATTGTGGTGAACAATAATATTGTCCTGATCGACACCTATCACCATTTGCTAAGGCGCGGCATTGATCCCGTTGAATCAGCGGTGCGCACGGCAGCCCAGCGGGTACGACCGGTTCTGCTGACCACCGGCACCACGATTATGGGCCTGTTGCCTTTGGTATTTGAAGTGAATGTAAATTTTGCCAGCGGCGTGGTCGGCATTGGTTCGGCCACTTCCGACTGGTGGGTTCTGCTTTCATCGGCTGTCGTCTATGGCCTTGCCTTTTCAACCATTTTAACGCTGGTCCTGACGCCGGTTATGCTCGCAGCCCCGGCAGTCCTCAACCGACGCATCCGGCGCTGGCGTGGCCTGCCGGAAATCGATCCATCACAAAAATGGATAGACCTTGGCGAAGACAATCTGGAACTGGAAGCGCCCAAGGATGAGGGCGACAAAAGCCTGCCCGCTGCGGCCGAATAGCTCTATTCGCCCGGGCTATTGTCTTCTTCGTCTTCTTCAGGAATATCAAAA
>JALSJA010000246.1 GCA_026989615.1 Parvularculaceae bacterium
GGACTTACAACAATCAACGCCCCAATATGGGCATCGGCGGCATAACCCCCGCCATGAAACTGAAGCAAGCCGCATGAAGTCTAATAACCAACCCCACTAAAAATGGGGGGATTACCGCTTCAACCCGAACCTCTATCGCGCAATTTGGGTCAACGAGCTTGTTTACCGCTCTAACGGTGTCAGCAAAGCCAACTAGAGAATTTGCAAAAGTGTAGACATCGACGCTTTTAAGTGAGCCACCGAAGTGTATTACAACTTCACTACCGCCTAAGTGGCGCAGATCAATGGTGCCCATTGATTCCCCCGTCCGTCTCCAGTTTGGTGACATTAAGACCCCTCCTGTGAGCGCCTGTCAATAATAACAAATATACGCATTACTTGTCTCAACGGTATAATATCCGGGTCAAGGGGCTATTATACCGTTGAGACAAGTAAGGCCTGTTACAGGCCCAATTCCTGAGCTTGCAGGGCTTTTATTTCGTCGCGCAGGCGGGCGGCTTCCTCAAATTCCAGATTTCCGGCGGCTTCATGCATTTGTTTTTCCAATGCCTCAATATGGGACGCCAGATTGTTCCCGATTTTGAACGGTTCGGAATCTTCCCCGAAACCCTGTTGCTGATTTGCAACAGCTCCGGCCCTTTGATAGTTTTTGAAATCAACAAAACTGGCCCCTGCGGCGGCCTTGGCGGCCATGTCATCAGAGGCCATGACTTCGGCAATTTTGGACGTCACCGAGGTCGGGGTGATGCCATGGGCCTTGTTATAGGCGATCTGTTTGTTGCGGCGGCGATCGGTTTCGGCAATGGCCCGTTCCATGGAGCCGGTGATGCGATCCGCATAGAGGATCACCCGGCCATTAATATTGCGTGCAGCCCTGCCAATTGTTTGGATCAGGGAGGTTTCAGAGCGCAAAAAGCCTTCCTTGTCGGCGTCGAGAATAGCCACCAATTCACATTCGGGAATGTCCAATCCCTCGCGCAAAAGATTGATCCCGACCAGAACATCAAACACGCCCATGCGCAATTCGCGGATGATTTCGATGCGCTCCAGCGTGTCGATATCCGAATGCATATAGCGCACGCGCAATCCCTGTTCGTGCATATATTCGGTGAGGTCTTCGGCCATCCGTTTTGTAAGTGTGGTTACCAATATCTTACCACCTGAAGTTGCACACTTCTTGCACGCCTCAATAACATCATCGACCTGACCGGTGCCTCCGGTTGCGCCTCTCCGATCCCCCGAGGGAGTGGGTGTAACCGGCCGGATTTCCACAGGCGGGTCGATGAGGCCCGTGGGGCGGATCACTTGCTCGGTAAATACGCCTTGCGTTTGGTTGAGTTCCCACGGGCCGGGGGTGGCGGAGATGTGCAGGCTTTGCGGTCTTATCTGGTCCCATTCCTCAAATTTGAGCGGGCGGTTGTCCAAACAGGATGGCAGGCGGAAGCCATATTCCGCCAATGTCTTTTTGCGTTGAAAATCGCCGCGAAACATGGCGCCGATCTGCGGGATGGTGACATGGCTTTCATCGCAAAACAAAAGCGCATTTTCCGGCAAATATTCAAACAGGGTGGGTGGTGGCTCGCCGGGGGCACGGCCGGTTAAATAGCGCGAATAATTTTCAATCCCGGCGCAGGATCCGGTCGCCGTCATCATTTCCAGATCAAATTGCACTCTTTGTTCAATGCGTTGTGCTTCGAGCAATCTTCCTTCACCGCGCAAGACCGGTAGCACTTCGCGCAATTCCGCTTTGATCTTGTGCATGGCCTGCTGCAGGGTCGGTTTGGGGATCACATAATGGGAATTGGCGTAAAGCCGGACATTTTCCAGTGTGCCGGTTTTTTGTCCGGTCAAGGGATCAAACTCGGTAATCTCTTCTATTTCATCACCAAACATTGAGACGCGCCAAGCGCGGTCTTCATAATGGGCCGGGAAAATTTCAATCACATCGCCGCGCACCCGAAAACAGCCCCGGGCAAAGGCGACATCATTGCGCTTATATTGCATGGCTACCATATCGGCGAGCAACTTTTGCCGGGAGATTTCCTGCCCCACCGACAGATCAAATGTCATCGCCGTATAGGTCTCGACCGAGCCGATGCCGTAAATACACGAGACCGACGCAACGATAATCACATCATCACGCTCCAGCAGCGAACGGGTGGCTGCGTGGCGCATGCGATCTATCTGTTCATTGATGGAGGATTCTTTTTCGATATAGGTATCGGTGCGCGGCACATAGGCTTCCGGCTGGTAATAATCATAATAGGAAACGAAATATTCAACCGCGTTATCCGGGAAGAAAGCTTTGAACTCATTATAAAGCTGCGCCGCCAGAGTTTTGTTATGGGCCAGAATGAGGGCCGGGCGCTGGGTGGCCTCGATTATTTTGGCCATGGTAAAAGTTTTACCGGAGCCGGTGACGCCGAGCAGGACCTGATCTTTTTCACCCGCCGCAATGCCTTTGACCAGCTCGGCAATGGCATGGGGCTGGTCGCCTGCGGGTTCATAATCGGAGACGACTTTCAGGCGTTTGCCGCCTTCCAGTTTTTTCGGACGTTCCGGCTTGTGCGGCTGCCAGCCATCGGGCATGGCCCGTTGGTGATAATTGGCGATGGCTTCGCTAAAGCCGGACAGGGTCTCTTCACTCATGGCCCAAGACTTAAGAAGTTTGTTACATTTCGTAAAGGGCCAGCGTTTTCGGCAAAGGGACAAGCGTTTTCGCAATTCGGCCCCTGCATTGCCCTTATCTGGCCCTTTTCTGGCGCATTGTCAGGGGCAGTGAAACGGGTCATTATATGGGCCAGGCTTTTAACGGGAGGGAAGACAAATGAAACCCGCAACAAGATTTACCGCAATTTTGGGCGCCATGACGGCTGTGCTGGCCCTGTCGGCGCAGGCTTTGGCCGATGATCTGCAAATTACGATTTACAATGACAATCTTTCGCTGGTGGATGATGTGCGCAGCATTAATTTTGCCAAGGGGCGATCGGTGATTGAACTGCCCAATGTATCATCGGCGATTGATCCGACCTCGGTGGGGTTTCAGGCGGATGGTGTTTCCATTGTCGAGCAGAATTTTGATTTTGATTTGCTGTCGCCTGCCAAGATGATGGAAAAGGCGGTCGGGCAGGTGGTGACGATTGTGCGGGTTAATCCCGGCTCCGGTCGCGAGACGCGGCAAAAGGCCAAAGTGTTGTCGGTCAATAATGGGGTGATTATCGAAGTTGATGGCAAGATTGAAGTTTTGCGCGATGATAATTTACCGACCCGGGTGATTTTTGACGGTGTGCCGAAAAACCTGCGCGCCAAGCCGACCCTTTCTGTTCAGGTGCAATCCGATCGTGCCGGGGCGCGGGACGCCAAGCTGACCTATCTCACTTCCGGCCTTAGCTGGCGTGCGGATTATGTTTTATTGTTTGATGAAGCGGCCGGCAAAATGGATTTGCAGGGCTGGGCGACCCTTGGCAACCTTACCAATACCAGTTTTGAAAATGTCAAAACCCAATTGGTGGCCGGCAATGTAAACAGTCGCTCGAAGGGGTATGGCTCGCGCCGTGGCGCTGGCACTGAAGCCGGTGATGTTGAACGCATTGGCGATAATTATCTCTACACACTACCCGGGCGCACAACCATTGCCAGCAAACAGACCAAGCAGATCGGTTTTGTTGACGGCAAGAATGTCGATGCCGCCAAAATCTATGAATATCGCGCCGGCGGTTTCAGGACCGATAATAACCCGAGCGGGGTTGATGTGCGGATTGCGTTTTCCAATTCTCGTGCCAGCGGACTGGGTAATCCATTGCCGCAGGGGATTGTGCGGGTTTATGCAAAAGACAAAAAGGGGCGGGCGCAATATATTGGCGAAGACCGCATAGGGCATGTTTCCGGCGGTTCGGATTTGTCCTTGCGCATCGGGGCATCTTTTGATGTCAATGTGCAGCCGACCACGATTAGCCGCAAGCAGGTGAGCAAACGGGTTTCGGAAGTGACCCAGAGCTATAAGGTCACCAATGCCACCAATAAGCCCGTCAGCGTGTTTATTCGCCAGTCCGGCATTAATTCATGGACCTATAAAACCGAAATCCTGAGCGAAACATTCGAGCATAAACGCCCGGATGCTGATAGCATGATCTGGGAAGTGCCGGTACCGGCCGAGGGCGAAGCGACACTGACCTTCACCCTTCGCACTACAACACGGCGCTAGGGGTTCATCATGCGGGCGATTCTGTCCCTAATTTCAAGTTTCGCTTTGCTATGGCCGATGATGGCAATAGCAGCGTCGGCACAGATAGTGTCGACAAAGCCTGATGCCATTGCCATCACCATTTATAATGATGATCTGGCGATGATTTCCGAATTGCGCACTGTGAACCTTCCTGCCGGGCGCTCGGTGATTTCTTTTGAAGGGGTATCGGACCGGATGATTCCGCAAACCGCGGTGTTGCAGGCATTTTCCGGCTTTACTTTGGAGCAGAATTTCGATTTCAACCTGCTTGGCAAGGGCTCGCTTCTGGCCAGTGCCATTGGCGAGGAAGTGACGCTGATTACCACCAATCCCAAAACGGGCCGTGAACAAAAGCGTCGCGGGCGGATTATTTCCGGTGCACAAGGGGTGGTGATTGATTTTGGTGACAGCTATGAGGCTTTGCAATGCTCTGCTCTGCCAGAGCGGCTGGTATTTGATGGGCTGCCGGAAGATTTACTGGCGCGGCCAACCCTGTCGATTGAAGTAACCGCAGAAAAAGCCGGGCCGCAGGAAATTCGCCTTGGCTATTTGACCTCCGGCTATGGCTGGAATGCCAATTACCGCTTTGATCTGGATGAAAGCGGCAAGAGCGGGCGGCTTACGGGATGGTTGACGATTGATAATCAGACGGCGATATCGGTTGAAAATGCGGATATGTCGGCAGTGGCCGGAGAGTTGCAGCGCCTTGCAGAGACCCGCGCGCCAGAAAGTTCGACCAAAAATTTCTACGCAAATTGCTGGCGGCGCGGCAATACCAAGACCGGTATTCGCACTGCGATTTACGGGTTTGCACAGCCGAGAAGGCGCGGGCTGGAAAAGCGCTCAAGGATGTATGAGATGGCCGCACCCGCCCCTGAAATGGCGCAAGCGGATGAAATTACTATCTCAGCTGCAAAGGTATCCCGGGACGATATGAAAGCCGAGCGCGAGGATCTTGGGGATTACAAGCTTTATCGCACCCCTTGGCCAACGACGGTTGCGGCCTATCAGACCAAGCAGATCATGTTTCTCGACAAACAACAGGTGGATGTCGAAAAAATCCATGTGCTGAAATTTGATGGCCGCTGGAGTGATAGCCAGATTGTGCCGACCATTATTGAATATCGGATTGATAATGACCGCGAAGGCAAGCTCGCCGAACCATTGCCGCAGGGAACATGGCGGGTGCTACAGCCTTTGCAAAAGGGCGGGCGTTTTTATCTCGGCGAGGATTGGCAGGATAATCTTGCGGTCGGTCTGCCCGTGGAATTGGAAATCGGCCAATCCAATGATGTGGTGATTGAGACGGTGCTGGTTGCTGATGAAACCTATAGAACAAGCCGCGAAACCACGGTCATCACCCGTTCGTTCGAGCATAAAATTCACAATGCTTCGCCAGAGCTGGTGACCGTGGAGATTACCGAAAGCGAAGAAGACTGGACGCCACCCAAAATCCGCCGCCAATCCCTGCGCCGGGTTGTTGGCGAGCAGCGCCCCACATGGCGATTAAAGCTTTCCCCGGGGGAGATAAAAACCCTGCGCTATACGGTACGCTGGGAAGAGTAGGGTGGGTTGAAAAGAAAGAGCCAGGAAAGCCATTTTACTGACCTTCCTGGCGTCCCGTTTTTAATCCTCAAAGGATAAATCCATCCAATATTCCGGATCGATTATTGGCGGTGGGGTGGTGATCCCGGCTTCCTGAAATGCCAGTGTCAGTTGGCGCTTGATAGTGGCAGACACATTTGCATTTTTAGGGCCGGAACAATCATTCACAACCCAGCCAATCCCGGCCAGATTGTAAATTTCCACCACGGCAACACCTTTGCCATCTTTTTCCATACGATAGAAAAACGAATTTCCCTGAAGCACCCGGTTCAAATAAGAACGCAGGCAGTTCTTGAATTCCAAAGCCGTTTTTTGCAATGCTTTGAAATTCTTCAATGGTTTCAGAAACTCATTTCCCTCCCACGGACATGGCGGAAAACAAAGATGCGTGTAGTGTCGGGAGACCCAGCCACGCAGCGATCGTTTGTTGGCCTGTTCCAGGGTTCGCATAATTTCCTTTTCGCTAAGATCGGTGCGGATGCGCTTTACAACTTTAATGGCAAAGCAAAGTTCATCTACCCGATCCCCCAGTGAAAGCCGATCCATAACCGCAGGTACCTGATATTGTTCCGGCAGTCGGCTCAGCCAGAACACATGCTTGCGTGACAGACGCTGACAATGCTTCAACCAGTTAAGGCTGGCTTTATTTTGTGTTAGCGCCGCCAGCTTGCGGTATGTTGCCGGACGCCAGATTTTACCATCCATTCGGCCTAGCATATTCAATATGGCTGGTGCCGTATGAGGGGCAAACTCCCGCAGCAAAGCGCGCCGCGATGTTGTAAACAGGCGTGCTTCTATGGCCGCGAATCTGGCAGGGTCGCTTATCTCCTCTTTGCAATGAGCAAAGATGAAGGCAGCAAAATGCCAGTCTGCGCGTGACAGCGACAGGAAGTGGGAAATTCTTTGGGGATTAATTTCCAGATGATTGGCGATAGCTGTCGTCAACCATCCAAACGGATGGGTTCGGATAAGCATGATATGTCTCCAGGTAATGTTAAAAACCTTGCCCGGCACTTTCATGCTTACAGGCAAAGCTACATGATTAAAATTTGATTCATGAAATGTTTGCGCATTCCGTTTTCCTTTCCATTAGGTGAAGAGAGGTCGTCTAATGGGAAAGCAAACAGAAATCAAGGAAAAAATAAAAAAGAGAGGAAGGTAATTCCTCTCTTCTTAAAGTCAAAAAGTAAAAAGATGAAAAGTCAGGACGGTCCAATCATTTTTTCCGGGCGCACTATGGTGTCGTAATCTTCTTCTGATACAAAGCCGAGCTTGACCGCTTCTTCGCGCAAGGTGGTGCCGTTTTTATGGGCGGTTTTGGCGATTTTGGTGGCGTTGTCATAGCCGATGACCGGCGCCAAGGCGGTGACCAGCATCAGCGAGCGTTGCATCAGATCTTCAATCTTGTCTTCATTGGCTTTTATGCCGACAACGCATTTATCGGTGAAAGATTTGGCGGCATCGCCGAGCAGGCGAATGGATTGCAAAACATTATAGACAATCACCGGCTTGAACACATTCAGTTCAAAATGCCCTTGCGAGCCGGCAAAGGAAACGGTGGCGTTATTGCCCATCACCTGCGCGCAAACCATGGTCATGGCTTCGCATTGGGTCGGATTGACCTTGCCGGGCATGATCGAAGAGCCGGGTTCGTTCTCCGGCAGGGATATTTCCCCAAGCCCGCTGCGGGGGCCGGATCCGAGCAGGCGAATATCATTGGCGATTTTGAACAGCGAGACCGCCACTTCGTTTAGGGCTCCATGGGCCTCGACCATGGCGTCATGGGCGGCAAGGGCCTCGAATTTATTGGCGGCAGTGACAAAGGGAAGCTTTGTATAGGCGGCCACTTCTTCGGCGAATCTTTCCGCAAAGCCGGTTTTGGTGTTCAGGCCGGTGCCAACGGCCGTGCCCCCTTGCGCCAGCGCGTAAAGCCGGGGCAGCACAGCCTCGACCCGTTCAATGCCATAACGCACCATGGCCACATAGCCGGAAAATTCCTGCCCCAGTGTCAGGGGCGTGGCGTCTTGTAAATGGGTGCGGCCAATTTTGACAATATCCTTAAAGGCCATAGCCTTGTCATTCAAAGCATTGGCGAGAGCATTTAATTGCTCGACAAGATGATGATGTATTTCTTCGGCGGCGGCGATATGCATGGCCGTGGGGAAAGTGTCATTGGAGCTTTGTGCGCGATTGACATGGTCATTGGGGTGGACCGGGTCTTTTGAGCCAATCTTGCCGCCGAGAATTTCTATGGCCCGATTGGCAATCACCTCATTGGCGTTCATATTGGACTGGGTGCCGGAGCCTGTCTGCCACACCGAGAGGGGGAAATGATCATTCCACTTGCCCTCGGCGACTTCCGTTGCGGCTTCGACAATCGCCTTGCCGATTGTCTTGTCGAGATTGTCCTGCGCCATATTGGTCAGGGCGGCGGAACGTTTGACAATGCCCAATGCGCGGATCAACGGGGCGGGGAAGGTTTCTTCGCCGATGGGGAAATTGATTAGCGAGCGGGCCGATTGTGCGCCGTAATATTTGTCGGCGGGCACTTCGAGAGGGCCGAAACTGTCTGTTTCAATGCGTTTATCGGACATTGGATTTCCTGTTGATTGCTTGGCCTCAAGCGGCCTTATGGTTTGGATCAGGGGCTATCTGGCTCTTTTTCCGGTTCGCTGGTGCCAAGGCGGATAATGGCGCTTCCACTGCGGCGGATCCGGCTACCTGTTTGTGCCTTGATGCTGTCGGAATCATCACCGGATTCTGGTTTTATATAAAGTGTCATGGTGGGAAAATCTGCAAGAAAAGTTGTTTCGCGGAAAAAATTCATACCCATTATCATGAGCGGCTTGTCCTCTATGCCTAAAATTTTCAGGCTTTCCAGATCGCGCACATAAATATCACGATCCAGCCAATATTGTGGGCCAGACCGGATCATTTGATAGGTGGCAATAATACGCGGGCGAAACGTGCCATTGGCCCCTTCCAGCCGCCATTGCTTTTCCAGCCTGCGCCTGATTTTTCGTATTTTTGAATTTTTGGCCGAGGCCCAGTTCTGGATGGAAATGGATGACCCCAAATCCAGCAGGGCCGGTATGGTATAATTGCCAAGATTGACCTGCAGGAAGGTCAAGGTGAAATCATCTTCGAGATAGGGATTGTCATTCAGGAGAATGCGTCGCCAATCATACCGTAATCGCGTCGGCACTTTGCGCGAATCCATAAAGGTTAAAGTCTGTTCTTTATGGTTAAACAATATGGCATAGCCAGCCAACACATCCATGCCGAGAATGCCATCGCTTTCCGGATTATGGCGTTCTTTGAGAACAACGATGCGCATGTCATTGCGGGTCAGATTCCCAAATCTGAAACTTCTAATGTCCAGCAAAGGGCGTGAAGCAGATTGAATTATTCCGTGAATACGCACGGTTCGTTCAGGGTCAATCTCATAGTCAAGCTGATTGGCGACAGAAGGATAGATTGCGGTCAGTGTAGCGCCGCTATCCAGCGTGAAGGTAAAGGGCCTGCCATCAAGCTCGACGGCGACCAATATCAAACCGTCCTCCTGCATTTGATAGGGCAGGGTAAAGGCATTATCGAGCACCGCGGCGGGACGCTTTAAGGATGGCTCTAATTCAACAGACGCGCAGCCTGACAGGAGCAGAAAAACAGACAGCAGGGCTTTGGGCCAGATTAAAAAAGATAGTTTTTTCATATAACTCAAAAGATTAGCGATAAATGGAGGGGGAGACAAATGGGTGTTTAGGCAGGGCGCAACATATTGGTGCTGTTCAGCTTTCTTGCTCGGGCCATTTTAGCGGCGGGGCTTCTTCTTTCAATACGGCCATGGCACTGCGCAACTGATCCATAAATTCCGCACGATCACCGGGATAGGTCAGGGCCTCGCCGATAATTGCCGTAAATACAAAAGGCACGGGTATGTGTTTTCCCTTGGGCAGGGCGCGCCCGGCATTTTGTAGATAGATTGGAACGACAGGCACTTCGGGAAATTGCCGCGCGATGCGGGCAATACCGGTTTTGAAATTGCTCATCTCTTCTGGCGCGCCGCGCGAGCCTTCCGGGAAGATAATCAGAATATCACCACGCTCCAGCGCCCGATAGCAGGCCTGTAGCGGATCGCTTTCCTCGCGTTTGCGCTCGCGGGTGACCGGTAAAATGCCGATAAGCCGCAAAGAGACCCATGAGGAAAAACCACCCTTTAGAAAATAATCAGCGGCAGCGACGGGTTTCAGGCGATCCAGCAGGCTGGTCTTGAACAAGGTCAGCAATAAAAATGTATCGAGATGGCTATTATGATTGGCAATGATAATCGCCGGGCCTTTTTCCGGCAGGCGCTCTTTATGCAACAGATTGAGCCCGAACCAGAAATGGGCAATCGGCTTGCAGATTAGCGCCATGATGGCTTTGCGAAAATTTTGCAAAAGAGACATTTTTAGGAACAGCTCATTGCAAAGGAACCATAAGAGGTAAACACCAGAAGATGGAAAAATAACGGGGCGGTAAAGGTCAGGCTATCGAGACGGTCGAGCGCGCCGCCATGGCCGGGGATGAGGCTGGACGTATCTTTGACGCCAAGATCGCGTTTGATCGCTGACATGGTGACATCGCCAATAAACCCGGCCAGCGGCATCAGGGCTGCAAAGAGCAGGTTTTCGGGGAATTGCATCGGTGTCATCATCGGACCGACGACAGCGATAAACAGGCCGGTACTTGCCCAGCCGCCAATAAACCCTTCCCATGTTTTGTTGGGGCTGACACTTGGCAGGATTTTGCGCTTGCCAAAGCTTTTGCCCCAGACATATTGCGCCACATCATTTAATTGCGTTGCGATAAGCAGGAACAGAACAATAGCGGCATTTCCGGCCGTGCCATTGCAGCCTTCCGGCAGGAACATGATGTAGGAAACATAGCCGAGATTATAGACCGTGGTCATCAGCGCCCAGTGGAATATCCCGATACTGGGCAGAAACCGCTCGACCTTGCCATAGGTGGTCATGAGATAAGCCAGAGCCAGAAATGCATAGACCGGCACGAGAACCAGGAAAATGCCATAGGCGTGAAGCCAGATGAAGAAAGCCTGCAAGGGGATTGTCAGATAGGCCGCAACAACAATGGGTCTGTCTTCTATGCGACCGGGGGTGATGGAGAGGAATTCTTTTAAAGCGACAAAGCTGATAAAACTCATGACCAGCAGAAAGGGTAAAGCCCCCAGCATTAAAGGCACAACCATCAATGTGATTATAACCCACCATGAGCCGAGGCGGGCCGCCAGTTCGTCACTGCCCCCGCCTTTTTGTTTCTGAAACAGATAAACCAGACTGGCCAGTCCTAAAAGCCCATAGATGAGGATAATCGCCATGAGGCTGGTATTGGAAGGAAGGCTTAAAGGAAAGTCCATGGAGGTGTGATAATTCCTTTGGCAGTCAATAGGGCAGAGATTTTATTTTTTGCGAAAACTATCGAGACGCACAATATCGGCTGAGTCTTGAGGGTCCTTATCGGTTTGCCCCTTGTCGCTGGCCTGTTGATCGGATTTGTCATCAGGGGATGGTATATCGGCAATATCTGCATTCCGGTTGTTTTGCGCTGCCATGGGCTGTATCTCTACTTCAAAATGCAGGGCAAATTCGGTTTTCGGGTCGACAAATTTGGTGATGGCTTCGAAGGGAATGATCAATTTATCGTGAACGCCATTAAAGCGCAGAACGACGGAAAACTTGTCCTCCTCCACCCGTAACTCTCGAAAGCCCTGTTGCAGGACGATGGTCATACGGTCCGGATAATCGGCCAGCAGCTTGTCGGAAATTTGCACACCCGGTGCCTTGGTAATAAATTCGATGAGGAAATAATGTTCGCCCGGTGCCCGCCCCAGCTCGGCGGTGATAAACAAAACATCATGGATTACCTGACGCAGAGCACTCTGTGTCAGATAGGCATAATCCAACTCAATGTTCTTGTCAGACATCAGCTGTTTTCCCGATAAAGGCACCTTGGAGAAGGGGGCCGGCGTAAATTTGCAAGTTTCAAACAGGATGGGAGGATAGAATGTTCCGGCTTCAAAGGCCAAGGAAAAGTGACAATCCTTTAGCCCTTCCCTGCAGCCCTTCGGCGTTTGCCTTGAAATCGTT
>JALSJA010000247.1 GCA_026989615.1 Parvularculaceae bacterium
CAATGGCAACACCAAAGCGGTGATAAACAATAAGATGATTTTTTTCATTAAGTGCCGCTAGCCTTCATAGAATGAATTTTTGCTATTCCTACAGGAGAAAAAGGAAATTTGTGCAGGTTTTGAAAATATTTCGCATGAATGTGAAGGCACGCCCTTTCAGGATCGCGCCCCATAGCGCATTTTTGCCAATGATTGGATAAATCCGGCTGGGGAGATATTTTTGTCGCGCATTTTGGCTTTAAACTTTTCAAACTGCATGATATTTTCAATGCGGCTATCGAGGAAATCCCATGTCTTCTGATAGGGCTCCTCTTCGCCATCGCCTTCATCGGTAAACCATGTGCCCAGGGTTGAAAGATAAACCGCCGACAGGCTGGTGCGCTTGGTATAGAAATTAAAATCCGTGGATTTATCCCCCAGCGCCCGCCAGATAGCGTCAGACGTGTCCCAGATTAGCCGCGCCCCCAAGCCCCCGTAAATCGGCAGGGCCAAAGAGGCGCTGGCCCGCCTTGCGGCCTCGCGATGGGGCTCTAGCGCTTCTATCCGGGACTTGACCAGAAACCGCACCTTGTCGCGTATGCGGGTCGGGGCCGGATCAGCCTCGCGATATTTTTCAACCATGATCTCGTCTTCGGCCCATGACCAAAAAGTCAGCACATCGCTTATGCCTTTGGGAAAGAGAACCGCCAGAAAAGGGGACGCGCCAACCCTCTCGGCCGCCCGATCCAGCATGGCCCCGGTCCAGCCTTCAAAAACCGCATCTTCCAGACATGCCGCCAGCACTTTGTGGCGCAGATCTTCCAGATTCGGCCCCTTGCCCGAATTTCCTTTAGAATCAGTATCTTGCGACTTTCTGCCACCGGATTTCTCGTTTTTGACCATGATCTTTTTTAAGCCTTTTAAAACCAGCCCGAAAGGCCGATAAATTATTTTGCCCCATCATAGCCGGATTGGTGGACAAGGCCATCATCCTTTGCTAGGGAACGCGCCTTCGCGGGAATCTTTTTTAATGCCCGCTCCCGTCTTCAATCTGGGTGTTTCAGGCCGGTTTTGCCAGTTAAGGCGCCCTTTGGTTTGCAATTTTTAAGGAGGCTAAGGCCTTGGTTAATATCGTCGTTCGCGAGAATAATGTGGAACAGGCCCTGCGCGCCCTGAAGAAGAAAATGCAGCGCGAAGGCACCTTCCGTGAAATGAAGCGTCGGAAATTCTATGAAAAGCCTTCAGAAAAGCGCGCCCGCCAAAAGGCCGAGGCTGTACGCCGCGCGCGCAAGCTGCACCGCAAACGCATGCAGCGCGACGGCCTGATCTAGGATCTTGCCAGATTTCACCCAATTTCAAGGGTAGCCAAAGGCATCGGAAGTTCCGGTGCCTTTTATTTTGGCTAGAGCACTTCCCGAAAAGTGGGTCCTTCGACAAGCTCAGGATGAGGCCGGTTTTCGGATAAGAAGTGCTCTAGGCGGGGATGACGCGGGCGCAGAGCTTTCAAGCTGGCTAAAAAGCACCCCCTACCCCATGGCTTTGATAATATCCTCGCACATTTTCTTGGCGTCGCCGAACAGCATCATGGTGTTGTCACGGAAGAATAATTCGTTTTGCACGCCCGCATAGCCCGCCGACATGCCGCGCTTAACGAATAAAACCGTGCCCGCTTTTTCTACATCCAGTATCGGCATACCGTAAATCGCCGAGGATTTATCGGTCTTGGCCGCCGGGTTGGTGACATCATTGGCGCCAATCACAAAGGCGACATCGGCGGTCGGGAACTCGGCATTGATATCTTCAAGTTCAAACACTTCATCATAGGGCACATTGGCTTCGGCCAGTAGCACATTCATATGGCCCGGCATCCGCCCGGCCACGGGGTGAATGGCATATTTCACCTCGACCCCTTCTTCTTTCAAAAGGGTCACCATTTCGCGCAAAGCGTGCTGCGCCTGCGCGACCGCCATGCCATAGCCGGGCACGATGATGACCTTGCCGGCATTTTTCATGATGAAAGCCGCATCATCGGCAGAACCCCGTTTGACCGGACGCTCTTCAACCGCGCCGCCAGCCGCCTCGTCCTCGCCCCCAAAGCCGCCGAGAATAACGCTGATGAAGGAGCGGTTCATGGCCTTGCACATAATGTAGGAAAGGATTGCCCCCGAGGAGCCAACCAAAGCGCCGGTGATGATGAGCGCCATATTGTGCAGGGTGAACCCAATGCCTGCCGCCGCCCAGCCGGAATAGGAATTGAGCATGGAGACCACCACCGGCATATCCGCGCCGCCAATGGGAATGATCAATAAAAACCCAAGCGCAACCGCCGCAAGGGTCAGGGCCAGAAACAGGCCAACACTTTGCACGCCCGTTGCCATCAGGAACACCATCACTACAATCGCTCCGGCTAAAGCAATATTGATAATATGGCGCAGTGGCAGCAATATTGGCGCACCGGACATGCGGCCATCAAGCTTGGCAAACGCAATCAGCGAGCCGGAAAAAGTAATCGCGCCAATCGCCGCCCCCAAAGACATTTCAATGATCGACTGAAGTTTAATCGCCCCCGGCTCGCCAATGCCATAGGCTTCCGGCGCAAGGAACGCCGACCATGCGATCAGCACCGCCGCCAGCCCCACAAGCGCATGAAAAAATGCCACCAATTGCGGCATGGAAGTCATGGCAATTTTACGGGCAATCATCGCGCCCGGTATCGCCCCTGCGGCAATTGCCAAAGCAATCAGACCCCAGCCCCCAAGCCCCGCCCCTTGCATAAAACTTTGCGAGAACAAGGTTGCAAATACGGCCAATGCCATACCAATCATGCCAAAGCGGTTTCCTGCCCGCGCCGTTTCCGGCGACGACAATCCGCGAAGAGCAAGGATAAATAATATGGCTGCCGCGACATAGAGGGTAGCCGTAAGAGAATCGCCCATTGTTTTAATTCCCTTGACGCATGGTGGTGGTAGAGCCCCGGAATTTTACGTTGTCGAATTCAGGATAGGCTTTTAGCAATAAAGCAATCTGCTCACTCTCCTGAACACTGACAAACTTCCAATACCCACTCTCATCAAAAACGATGGTATCACTCTCTATTTCTATAATGGCTCCGCCTTCAACGCGCATTGCTGTCGTTGTCGGAATGATGAAATAGATTTTACCACTCGGCGTTATCCGTTCCTTCGCCTCTAAGTAATCCATTTTGATCTCTAGGAATTCTACATAGGTTAGAGTCTCTTTCATCACCACGGCAATTTGATCGGCCAGCTCCTTTTCGCTCATTTTGTTTTGCGAGGTCAGTTCTTTAATAATGTTATCTGGCATAGTGGAAATTATGAAATCATAGTCGCCAGCCTCGAATGCATCCATAAACTTGTTACCAGCCAACTCCAGCGGCAGTGACGAAGAAACCCCCTCAACTATTACGGTTTCCGCAATAGTTTCATTGCTTTCTCTCTCTGCAGCCTCGCCACAGGAAGTTAAAAAGAAAACGGCAACCAGAAAGGCTGATAAATGCATTTTCACTAGGAACCGTCCTTTTTCTTATACATGGCCAGCATGCGCTGGGTGACGAGGAAGCCGCCAAATATATTGACACTGGCAAGGGCCACCGCCCCGACCCCGAGCCAGCGGGACCAGACGCCTGCGGCACTTTGCGCCACTTCTGCGCCGACCGCGATCAACGCGCCGACAATCACCACCGAAGAAATAGCATTGGTCACCGACATTAAAGGCGTGTGCAAAGCGGGCGTTACCGACCACACAACATAATAGCCGACAAAAATCGCCAGCAGGAAAATCGTAAAGAGATAGACAAATTCATTGATTTGCGCGGTCTCGGCCAAAGCCGCCACCGGGTCGATAAGCAAGGTAGCCTCGCGCGACGCCTGCTCCAGTTCTTCGGCCGCCTGGGCCGCGCGCTCGGCAGCGGCGGCCATATCGGCAGCGGCAGCGGCCACATCTTCTGCCGCCTGTTCGGCCACTTCATCGCTTTTTTGTAACAAAAATGCCAACATGGGCCTCACCTTCCTTTGTTACCTTTATGGGCTTTATTTAGCCCTTTCATTTTGCTGGCGCGCTTTGTTGCTCCGGCGCGCTTTGTACGGCAACCGCATCTTCCGGAACAGGCACTGCCTCGAGCGCTTCCCCACCAAATGAAGGGTGAATGATTTTACTATCCCGTGTCAGCGCCGTGCCTTTGATAATCTCGTCTTGCCAGTCAATATTCAGCGCGCCGGTTTCCTTGTCGATCAGCGGCACCAGAAAATTATAGAGATTTTTGGCGTAAAGATTTGAGGCATCCGCCGCTAATCGTCCGGCCATATTGTTATAGCCGATAATGGTCGTGCCGGATTTTTTGGTTATCTCGCCGGGTTTCACCCCTTCAACATTGCCACCCTGTTCTGCGGCCAGATCCACAATCACCGAGCCCGGCTTCATGCTCGCCACCATATCGGCGCTGACAAGGCGCGGGGCAGAACGTCCGGGGATCAAAGCTGTGGTGATAACAATATCCTGTTTGGTGATATGTTTGGCGACAAAATCCGCTTGTGCCTTTTTGAAGCTGTCCGACATTTCCTTGGCATAGCCAGAGGCGGTTTCTGCTTCTTTCATAGCCTCCTCATCAACCACCACGAAAGACGCGCCGAGGCTTTCAACCTGCTCTTTGGCGGCAAAGCGCACATCGGTCGCCGACACAATCGCCCCCAGCCGTCGCGCCGTGGCAATAGCCTGCAGACCGGCAACCCCCGCCCCCATGACAAAAACCTTGGCCGGAGCAATCGTCCCCGCCGCCGTCATCATCATCGGCATGGCGCGGCCATAGGCAGCCGCTGCATCAATCACGGCTTTATAACCGGCAAGATTGGATTGCGAGGATAAAACATCCATGCTTTGCGCGCGGGTTATGCGCGGCATCAAATCCATGGCAAAAGCATCCACCCCATGCGCCGCATAGGCCTTGAGACTGTCAGCATCATGAAAGGGTTGCAGGATCGCCAGTAATTTTATGCCTTTGGGATAAAGACCAAGCTCGTTATTATCCGGGCGCTGTACTTTCAAAACGATATCCGCATCGCGCAAAGCATCGGCCGCCGAGGGCATCATCACCGCCCCGGCCTCTTCAAAGGCCTTGTCAGAAAAATTGGCGGCTTCGCCGGCACCCTGCTGTATAGCGACTTCGGCCCCCAAAGCGGTAAGCTTCCTGACCGTCTCCGGTGATACGGCAATTCGCGTTTCACCAAAACGGTGTTCCTGCAAGACAGCAATTTTCATGGAAACCAGCCTTAACGCTTAAAACACAGCACTCCCTACAAACAGGTGCAAAAGATTTTGTCCAAAACCACTAATGGGCAAAGATGGAAAGCATCCAACGGGTCAGCAAAAAGGCCAGAATGAACATAATGACGGAGGAGAAGCCCGCCCCCACGAGAACACCCGCAACCAGCGCCGCAAGCCCCGCACATAGGGGAATCGCCCAATTTGCGGAAAATTTCATGATCCCGTTAAAAGTCGCCTTTTGTTGCGTGACATCCATGGAGCCCGGTTGGTAATTTGAATCAGCCATTTTCTTCCCTTGATATTTGCAAATAATTATCAGATTGACGGTGCGACTTTGCGAGCGAGCAGCCCATGATTTAATCTTGCATTAACCATAAAGCCTCTGCCCTGCCGCAGCTAACACCTGTTCCCTTCGGTTTTTACCCTCTAACCGGGCTGAACGCAAAGATGAAATGACAGAAAAATCCCGAAATACGGCAAAACAGGGCATTGAATTTGCCTCGATATGACACGTTTTAAGCGTAACTTAACCCCGATATTCTAGGCTCCACTCGGAAATTAGCAGCAAGGGCAAGGGGGGGAACTCCTTCCTGATGAGAGAATTGGACTTAAATATCATGGCAAAAACTATCCTACTCGTCGATGACGATCCAACACAACGCCGCCTGATGCAGGCTGTTTGTGAGCGTGCCGGCTATTTTGTTATGCAGGCAGATGAAGGGCAAAAAGCCCTTGATATCCTGCGCTCACCGGAGGGTCAGGCAGTCTCTTTGATGTTGCTCGACCTTATCATGCCGGGGCTATCGGGCATGGAAACGCTCGAACAGGTCAAAAAATACCGTGAAGATCTGCCGGTGCTGATGCTGACGGCGCAAGGCGGTATTGATACGGTCGTTGAGGCCATGCAAAAAGGCGCTTACGATTTCTTCGTCAAGCCGGCCTCACCGGAACGGGTGGTCGTTTCCATTCACAACGCCCTCAATCTCAACAGCCTGAAAAATGAAGTTTCCCGCCTGCAACGCAAGCGCGAAAATGTCATGAGCTTTGACGATCTGATTGGTGAAAGTGCTGCGCTCAAACGGGTCACCAAAATGGGCCTGCGCGCCGCCGCCTCATCCATTCCAATTCTCATTACCGGCGAAAGCGGCACTGGCAAGGAGGTTATTGCCCGCGCCATTGAAGGCTCGTCAGAGCGTTCCGGCCGCCCTTTTGTCACCGTTAATTGCGGGGCGATACCGGAGCATCTCGTAGAGAGTATTTTATTTGGCCATGAAAAAGGTTCGTTTACCGGTGCAACCGGCAAGCATATGGGCAAGTTTCAGGAAGCCGATGGCGGCACCATCTTCCTCGACGAGGTTGGCGAACTGCCATTGGAAGCGCAGGTCAAGCTGTTGCGCGTCTTGCAGGAAAATGAAGTTGACCCGATCGGTTCCAAAACGCCCGTCAAAGTTGATGTCCGGGTTATTTCAGCCACCAATCGCGATCTCGCCGAAGAAGTCAAAAAAGGCACCTTCCGGGAAGATCTTTTCTATCGCCTGAATGTGTTCCCGATTGAAGTGCCGCCTTTGCGCGAGCGCCGCGAAGATGTGCCCGCCCTGATCCAGCATTTCATCACCCGCTATAATGCCGAAGAACATCGCGAGGTTTTGGGTGTTCGCAATGAAGTGATGGAAGTTCTTGTGGCTCAAAACTGGCCCGGCAATGTGCGGCAATTGGAAAACGCTATTTTCCGCGCTGTTGTTCTATGTGAAGGCAGTTATTTGAGCGCTGATGATTTTCCCTTCCTCGCCAATGAATTTGATGCTGCCGGCGTTCATGCAGGCCCCCCCATCCTCAATGAAGATGGCTCGGCAAAAGAGGAAGAAGATCCCTTTGTCGAACAAATTGTCGTACAGGCACAGGGCGCAAAAGATGATGGAACCTTGCATGTGTTTGATCGTGAGGGCCATTTGCGCAAGCTGGAAGAGGTTGAGCGCGATCTTATTCAACTGGCCCTTGATACTTATAATGGCCAGATGTCGGAAGTGGCCCGCCGTCTCGGCATTGGCCGCTCTACCCTTTACCGCAAAGTGCGCGAACAGGGCATCGAGGTCGAACGCGCCAGCTAGAGCGTTTCCAGGATAAGTGGATACCGGTTATCCGTCCGGAAACGCGACAAAACAAAGACCTAGAGCCCGGTTTTGATTCAATCAAAACGAAAATAGGCTCTAAATCAGCTTTACATTCAAATAAAAAGGGATCGCTTCTGGCGGTCCCTTTTTTTACGACCTATTCTCCAAGCGCGGACAGATAAAGCTCCAAAATCGCTTCCTGTTCCTGACGCTCGGCACGATCCATTTTTCTGATGCGGATAACCTGACGCAGGATTTTGGTGTCATAGCCCTCACCCTTGGCCTCTGCATAAACCTCTTTCATATCTTCCATGATTGCCTTTTTGTCTTCTTCAAGACGCTCGACCCGCTCAATGAAAGAGCGCAAACGATCAGCCGCAACTCCGGTTGCGCCACTTCCCGCAGAAGGTGTTCCAGAGGCTGTTCCATCGGCCATATCATTGCTCCTTTGAAGATTTGCTTTTCCGGCGCAGCAAGCCATGGCCGCGGCGAACTCTCAAGCAAGAGTTTTCCCCAAACAAATATTGAATAAAATCAGATTGCTTCGCCGGAAAGCCTATTGCGCAATCTAATGGCCTGTTTGCGGGCGCGCTCTATATGCGGGTTCCATTTCAAGACTTCCTGCAACATATCATAGGCAGCGCGATCCTCGCCCGAAGAAAGCAGCATATCGGCCAATTGCAGGCGCACGGGGAAATGGCGGGGCTCCAGCGCCAGCACCTTGTCATAGGCCCGCAAGGCGCGTTCCGGGTCCCCCTGTTGGCGGGCCACCATGCCCGAAAGCGCCCAGGCTTGGGCAAAATTGGGGGCAAGGCCGGTGGCATGGGTCAGCAGGATTTGCGCCAGATCATAATCATCATTTTCATAGGCCAATTCGGCCCTCTGATAGAGCAGGCTAGCCGTGGGCGAGGCTGATTGGGCCCAAATCTCGATTATGCGATTTGTGGTCTCCTCGGCATCAATCACCGACCCATCACGCAATTCCAAAAACAAGGCTTCCAGGGCCGGATCGGTCTGATCGGCCAGCGCTCTGGGCGCCGTCAGAAGAGGCGCCGCAAGCAAAAGGGCCATGGCGGCCAGAAAGGACATTAAAAAACGCATGGGGGGAATTATCCACCCATGCGCTTAAATATCAATGATGAATTGGCCTAAAATGCCAGCTTCAGGATAATTCTAACCCTGGCGCGCCTTAAAGCGGCGTTGGGTCTTGTTAATCACATAAACACGGCCACGACGACGCACCAATTTGCAGTCCTTGTGACGGTTTTTCAGCGACTTTAGAGAGCTTTTAACCTTCATGGTCCTGATGCCTTTTTTCGGGGGCTGACCCTTTGGGCCAACCAGCTAAACCTTATGAAGCGCGGGGCGTAGCCCCTCCAAGGTGGTTTGTCAATGGGCGTTTAAGGCGGGAGGTCGATTTGGGACCGGTTTCGCCCCGCCATTAACCATTTTTACAAGCCTTTAAGCTGCGACCATCTGGACGGGGGTGGCAGGGACAGTCTATTCTGGGTAGCTGACGGGGGCATGATGCACAAGGCCGATGGGGCCTTGTTCGGGTTTCCCTTGTGGCTTTGGCCGCCAATATCGACCTTTTTTCGCGCCTGGCGAATCAGGGCCAATAATCAGCGGCGCGTAGTTTTAAAGACAGGATTTGCCCATGCTTGCCGCTTACCCCGCACTTCTTCTAACCGGTATTTTCAGCATGTGGACCATGTTTACTCCCGCCGGGGCTGAGGATTTTGACGACTGGAAAGACAGCTTTCGCGCCACGGCTATAGCACAAGGCATTAGCGCCGAGCTTTATGATCGGGAAATGGCCAGTGTCAGCAAGATCCCCCGGGTCATGGAGCTGAATAGCGCGCAGCCGGAATTTACCAAGGCCATATGGCAATATCTCGAAAGCGCTGTTTCCGAAAAACGCATTAGCGATGGCCGCAATAATATGGCCCTGCATGAAGATTTACTGGCCAAAATTGAAACCGCCTATGGAGTCGATTCGGAAGTGATTGCCGCCATTTGGGGGCTTGAATCTTCCTATGGCCGGATCATGGGCGATTATGACACCCTCTCGGCATTGGCGACCCTCGGCCATGAAGGTCGGCGCATTACCTTTGGCCGCAGCCAGCTCATTGCCGCTCTTAAAATTCTACAAAACCATTATGCAGACCGCGAAACCCTGAAAGGATCCTGGGCCGGGGCCATGGGCCAGACCCAGTTCATCCCCACCACCTATCTTGCCTATGCGGTTGATTATGATGGTGATGGCCATCGTGATTTGTGGGGCAATCATGGGGATGTGTTTGCCTCGACCGCCAATTATCTGAGCCGCTCGGGCTATATCGCCAATGACCCATGGGGCTTTGAGGTAAGCCTGCCCGAAGGCTTTGATTATGCCATTGCCGATCGCGGCAATCGCCAGAGTCTTGCCTTCTGGCAAGGCCTTGGCGTCACCCGCGCCAATGGTACGCCACTTTCCGATAATGCCGACCTCAATGCCGATGCGGCGATTATCCTGCCCGCCGGTGCCAATGGACCGGCCTTTATCATCCTGCAAAATTTCCGCGCTATTCTGCGCTATAATAATTCCACCTCTTATGCACTGGGCATCAGCCTGTTGTCTGACCAGCTTGCCGGGCGTGATACCAGCCTTGTCAAACCATGGCCGGTTCAGGACCGACCGCTCAATCTCGAAGAACGCAAAGCCCTGCAACAGGCCCTTCGCGATAAGGGGTATAATCCCGGTCCCGTGGATGGTATTATCGGCGCCGGCACCCGCAAGGCCCTGCGCCAATGGCAAAAAGATCAGGGCCTGCCTGCCGATGGTTATGCCTCCGCGCTCATTCTTGCCCGGCTCATGCCGGAGCCCCCCTCGGCCCCAACACCCCCGCAACCTCAAGACAATGAATGAGGCACAAAAGGGACCGCTTCAGCTTGCGCAAATAATACATCAACAGGGGGCGCGATTTCACAGCACCCGCTTTGATGATATTTATTTCTCTGCAGAAGACGGCCTCGCCGAGGCACGCCATGTCTTTATTGATGGCAATGATTTGCCACACCGCTTTGCCGCCCTTGGCGATGGTGATTTTACTATTGGCGAGCTTGGCTTTGGCACCGGATTAAACTTTCTGGCCACATGGCAGGCCTTTGAGGAAAACAGCCAGAACCCGTCCGGACATTTGCACTTCCTATCGGTGGAAGGCTTTCCTCTGCCGACCGATGATTTTACCCGCGCCATGCAAGCCATTGCCCGGCGCTGGCCAATCCTTGCCGAAAAGGCTGAACATCTGCAAAGCCTTTACCCGCCCCACGCGCCGGGATTACACATCTTGCCTGTGGCCCCGAATATCAGCCTGCATTTATGGTTTGCGCCGGTGGATATTGCCCTTGGTCAAATGGACGGCCCCATGGATGCATGGTTTTTTGACGGGTTCTCACCAGCCAAAAATCCCGAAATGTGGACACAGCATATATTTCATGCTGCCGCTTGTTTAAGCCAGAAACACACCAGCCTTGCCACTTTCAGTGCGGCCGGTCATATCCGCGACAAGCTGGAAGCTGCCGGATTTGCATGGAAGAAGACCAAAGGCTTTGGCCGTAAAAAACACATGCTGCAAGCTGTTCTTTCACAATCCCCGCCACCTTTGCAAAACAAACAGCCATGGTTTGCACCGCCACCGCCCTTACCCGCGGGACGCAAACGCATTGCCATTATCGGCGCTGGCATTGCCGGAGCCTGCCTTGCCCGTCATTTGCGCGCCCGCCATGAGGTGACTGTATTTGATCCCCTTGGCGTTGGCGGCGGCGCATCGGGCAACCCCGCAGGTCTCGTTCTGCCGCGTATGGACGCCGATGAGACTCCCGAAGCAGATTTTTATCGCCAATCCTGGCTTTATGCTTTGCAATTTTACCGGGCCCTTGAGCAGGAAAGTGGCAAGACCCTATTGGATCATAAAGGGGGCTTGCGGCTTGCTCTTGATGAGCGGCAAAGCCATCGCCTTCAAACCATTTCCTCCATTGGCGCCCTGCCCCGAACCCATATGTGCGAGGAAAGGTTCAATTCCAATCCCCCCACCCCGGCTTTACGCTTTTTACAGGGCGGCGTGATTGCCCCTTTGGCCCTGACCCAAACCCTTTTGGCGGATGGCCCTGTACTGAAAGAGACCGTCCAATCTATCCGCAAGGACAATCAAAGCTGGCATCTCGTAACCGATAAAACTACCCATGCATTTGATTGCGTCATTCTTGCCAATGGTTCTGCTGCCAGCCAATTTGTATTGGCACCGGAAAATATGCCCGACCCTCTCGGACTGTCCTCATCGGTGGGGCAAATGGAAATGCTGGAAACCGGCCCGCAAATGCCGGAAGGCACAAATGCCATCATGGCCGGACATTATATTTTGCAATGGCAAGGCCGATATTATATGGGCGCCAGCTATGAACCACTGACCAATGACAGCAATCTTCTATGGCAGGAACAGCGGGCCGCAAAAACCCTTGGCGCTATCGCCGCTCTTTTCCCGAAGCAGAAATTGGCTGTGGCAAAAGGCAGGGGGCGGGTTTCCGTCAGGGCCA
>JALSJA010000248.1 GCA_026989615.1 Parvularculaceae bacterium
GAATAGGGAGTAGGGAGTAGGGAGTAGCGAATAGTAAAAAGGAACCAATCCCAGCCTTATCTTATCTATTGGAGTTGTGGTATAAGCTGGGGATACCGTGGAAAGCTTTCAAAAAAGAAAACACTATCCTGAGGAGGACCGCAGCTCCGTCTCGAAGGATGGAAATTGAAGATACCAAACTTCAACGAAAACCATTACCCTCACCAACCTCGCACCGAACGCATATCACTCCCCACCCTTTAACCCCAAAATCGCATTCATCCGTGAACGGTCCAATATTTCATAACCATTATCAAGACACACCGATAATCCGCCTCTTTGTGGGCCTTCATTATGCAGGGTCTCCAGAATAATGCGTCTGGGGAAAAGATGTTTGGGCGCCTCCGCAAAAAACTTGATAAGGATTGGCCGCTCATAACCCTCCACATCAATTTTCATGAAATCAACCCGCGGCACATCTTCTTGTTCCAAAATCATTTGCAACGGCTTGCCCGGCACTTTCACCGCGCCTTTGGCGCTGTCGTCCTGGGAAATTTTATTTTCCCCGCGATTACTCCCCGATGGCGCAATCACCACCTCTTGCTCTTTATCGGTAATCGCCACCGGCAGAACCTTTATTTCAGAGCGGGAAAATTCAATATTTTTTTGCAAGCGCGCCAGCACCACCGGCTCCGGCTCTATGGCAAGAATGCGCGCTTTTTTGCCAAGCTCGCGGGCCACCGATTCGGTATAAAGGGAATACAGCCCGACATTGGCCCCCACATCGAGAAAATAAAAATTCTCACCCTTGGCCTCCTCAATCGCCTTTCTGATAGCGTCGCGCTCTTTGGCATCCCAGCTTTGCACCGCCAAATAGGCCCGCTTCTCGCACACATTGTCGTAAGGGTAGAGACGCACTTTAACGCCGTCAAAAAGCTTCACATCCTTGGGGGTTTCCTGCTTGCCACCCGCAAGGCGAAACAATGTGGATTTTAAAAGGCTGCGCGGCTGCGATGCCGGTAAGCGCTCCCCCCATTCGCGCATCATCTGCTGAAAACCATTGGGCCGGAACCGCCCGAAAGGCGCGGTTTTCGGGTCAAGCCTATCCATATCATGTTGTTCTTGCGTCATAGCCTTGTCCTACCCCCATTGGCGACAAAAAAGAAGGGGTAAGTGTGAAGAGTAAATAGCGAATAGCTAACGGGCATTTGCTCTTTTTATCTCGCGGCAATTCGCTTCGCGAATGCCTCCGATGGGGCGGCGAACAAATCTGCTAAAAGGGGGCGCCGGGGCTGCGCTTGCAGCCCATAAAAATGCCCGGCACATAGCCGGGCATTTTCAGTTTCAAAAAACGAATCCTACCAGCCGCATTGGCGGTCTTTGTTTTCTTCTTCCAGAAATTCCATCAGGGGCTGGAAGTAAGACACCACCGCAGAGCCGTCCATTTCCGGCGAGCCGGTAAACAGCTCCAATGTGTCCTGCCAAGGCTGGGCTGCACCCATTTCCAACATGGCGTTCAGATCGCCACCAACTTCATCGGCCGCCCCATAGAAAGAACAGCGATGCAGCGGGCCTTCCCAGCCAATTTTTTCGCAAGCGGTTTTATAAAACTGGAATTGCAAAATATGGGCGAGGAAATAGCGCGTATAGGGCACATTATTCGGGATGTGATATTTCGACCCCGGATCAAAAGCGTCCGCCGGGCGCTCATTGGGCGGACGAATACCCTGATATTGCTTGCGCAGGGCCCACCAGCCATCATTATAGGTCTCCGGTGTCAGCTCCCCGGAAAACACTTGCCAGCGCCATTTATCCATCAACAGGCCAAATGGCATGAAGGCGATTTTGTCCAAAGCCTGACGCATCAGCAATTCAAGATCGCCCTCGGGGCCGGGCACATCTTCGGCGGCCAAAAGCCCGATTTGCTGGAGATATTCCGGCGTGATGGACAAGGCGACCATATCGCCTATCGCTTCATGGAAGCCATCATTGGCCCCGCCACGCAGCAAGAGCGGCTGATCCTTATAGGCGCGCTGATAATAATTATGCCCAAGCTCGTGATGAATGGTGATGAAATCATCGCCATCAATATTGGTACACATTTTAATCCGGATATCTTCCTTATTATCCAGATTCCAGGCGGAGGCATGACACACAACCTCCTTGCCCTCCGGCTTGACGATCATGGAGCGTTCCCAAAATGTATCCGGCAAAGGCGCAAAACCGAGCGATGAGAAAAAGCCTTCACCGGTCTCCACCATTTTAACCTCGGTAAAGCCTGCATCCACCAGCAATTTATCAAGGTCAACCGATGTCGCTTCCGGGAAATTATCCGGCTTCACATCATCATAAAGCGCGCCCCAGGACTGCGCCCACATATTACCCAGCAGATCAGCGCGAATAGGCTGATCGAGCGGCACAACCTCATCGCCATATTTTTCATTGAGCTTATATTTCACATGACATTGCAATTGCACATAAAGCGGCTTCACCTGCTCCCATAACCGATCGGTCTCGGCGACAAAATCATCCGGGTCCATATCATAGCCAGAGCGCCACATAGCCCCGGTATCCGCATAGCCAAGTTCACGGGCACCTTCATTGGAGATAGCCACCATTTCCGCATAATCATCGCGCATATCTTTGGTGGCCAGACGCCATTTGGTCCAGACCTCTTCCAGCTTGTCCGGATCATCCAGCGAGCGCATGAGCAGCTCGGTTTCATTTTGCGGCACCTCTTCCCCGTCAATGGTAATCTTACCCTTGGAATAGGCCGAAGACAGACCGGTATTGATATTGGCAAGACGTTCCGCCGCCCCTTCTGTGGATGGCGCCGGAATGGTAATCCCGCCGCGCAATACATCAATCTGGCGCTGCATATCCGCAGGCAAATCCATGCCTTTGAATTTCTTGGTCGCATTGGCCAGATCGACCAGCTTTTTGGTCACTTCCGCATCCACTTCCGCCATCGCCGCCGCATGCTCATCGGTAATATCCGTGGCATAAGCCCAACTCACTTGCGCCGAACGGGCAAATAATTCATCAAGCTCCGCTTCTGTTTCACTCAGAAATTTCTCGACATCCGCAAGGCCCGGCGCTGCTGCTTCGCCCGAAGCTTCCTGTGCGGCCTCCGGCGCTGCCGGTTCTGGTTGTTTCTCTGAACTTGCCTCCTCCTTGGAACAGGCCGCAAGCGCCAATAGTGACAACGAGCCCAGCAATAGGCCGCGCAGGCTTGAATGAGTGGTCATGACTTTTTTCCTTTTTTGCAAATCATTCCTGAAGATACCCGAAACCTTAAACCCCAACCCTCTCAAGCTCCCGGTCTCCCATGCGATGGCGCGAAACTACCACCCAAGCCAGAACAATGCAAAGCTCTGCTTTTGCCCAATCTCACAAAGCAGGGTAAAAAACAAAAAAGGACAGAAAAACAAAGGACTTATACGCCCATTAAATTTTTTCCGACAATCGAATGGCCGCGTGACAGCCGGTCTGAATAACCGCCTTCAGGGCTCCGTAAAAGGGTGTCTGCTCGGCGCCCTCTTCAATCGCGGTTTGTTTATGGGCGACCTCATCATCGCGAAATTCAAGAATGGTTTTCTTTAATGCCGGTTCGCTATCGCCCAATTCTTCCGCCTGCGCCGTATAATGCTCTTCAATCACTTCCTCCACGGCACTGGTGCAAGCCATGGCGGCTTTTTCGCCCATCAAAGCCGTCCCCGCCCCGAGGGCAAAACCGGCAATATTCCAGATCGGCGCAAACAGGGTCGGGTGCGATTTATGCTCCCTTATCAGCCTGTCGAAAGTTTCCAGATGATGATGCTCGCTCTCTTCCATCTCTTTGAGCAAAGCCGAAAGCCGCGCCTTATGGGGCAAGCCGTCAAACACCGCCCGCTGGCCCTTGTAAATCTGCACCGCCCCATATTCCCCCGCATGGTCCACACGAACCATTTCGCGAATCCGCTTTGTGCGCGGACCGGGTTTGTTGCGGGCTATGTCAGGCGTTTTGCTCATGGACCAAGTCTAGACTTTTTCTGGACAAACTTCAAATTCTTCAGCCCTTGGGCTGGCCCGCCTCTTTGCACAAACCAAACCGCGCAAAACCGGCCAGCATCATCACCGCAAGGCCAAGGCTGATAAGACCATTCCACCCGGCCATGGAAATACCAAACAGGCTCCATGGCACATCGGCGCAAGACGGACCAATATTCACCTCGCCAATATCTAGACTAAGCCCGCTATTGATGGTTTCAATATTGCCCGCCGCACAGGCCGCCGGACCCGGCCACCATTGCCACTCAACCCCCACATGATAAAAGGCAAGGCCGGTGCTATAGAGATAGACCAGCGCCAGCAACAGCAAACCATAGACCAGCCAGCGCGGATTGCGCCGCAGCGCGCCCAGCGCCATCAGCGCCAATGCCAAAAAACCGCCACTCCAATGGACTTCACGCTGATCAAGACATAAAATGCACGGGGTCATATTGCCGAAATTCTCAAAGGCGTGGGCTGCCGCCAAAGACACCGCGCTGACCACAAAGGCGAGCAGATAGAGCCGCAAGGGCGAGCCCGTCAAAGCATCAAAAAATCTGCCCATAAAAGCCATTGAAAATGATCCTCCAGAGTCTTCCCGGAAATTAGAGCCTATTTCCGTTTTGACGCCAATCAAAACCGGGCTCTAAGTCTTTGTTTGTGAGCACTTCTTATCCGAAAACCGGCTCCCAATTACCCTGAAAACGCTTTAGCCAAATCGCGCCGTCAGCCAGTCCTTAACAAAATAAATCGCCTCGGCACCGAAGAAAACCAACAAAAACACCCAAAGCAAGCCAATAGCAAGCCCCAATAGAATCAAAAGCCCATCGCGCTCAATCAAACCAAGCGCCGCAATCGCCACCCCGATCCCCGGCGTCGTATTGGTCAGCGGCAATGGCACCAATATGGAGGCAATCGGTATCAGCAATAATAGCCCGACAATCTGCCCGCCCTTGCCATCGGTCAATGCCGTCAGCCTTGGCTTTGCCAATTTTTCAAACCAGCCAAGATATTTCGCCGCCCGCTCGACGGTGTTTTGCATAACAGCAATAGGAAATTCGCGCTGGTTCAATTTTTTCGGCAGCCACGGGCTTGGCCGCCCCAAAGCCAATTGCCCTGCCAGCGCCAGCATCGGCAAAGCGACGATTTGCGGCAATAAGTAGATAAAAGGCAGGGTGCAGGGCAATGCCAGCAAGAGCAGCATCATCCCGTAAGCACGCTCATCCAGCCCATCAATGAGATCCCCCAAAGAGGCCTTGAGGCTGGTTTTGCCCGCCTCGCCTTGTTGCGGGCTGGCCTCGGCCCGAAAACGTGATTTTTCCGTCAACTCGCCCAGCAAGGCCCGCAAACGGTCCGTCGCACCCGAATGGATATCATCATGATAGGAATCTTCAGCCATAGGATCTTCGCTTTACACATCTCACGCACCCGTATCTAGCGCTGTTGTCTTGCCAATGTCTTGCCAAAATCATGGTTTTTTCGAGAATTTTCACCCCCGGACCACAATGCACCGCCCAAGATGACTTGACGCTAGGGCGCGCTTGCGGCAAAAGTCGGCGCTCTTTTAAGGCGTAGCAAACAGGCCCTTAAAAGCCCCTGTGGCGGAATTGGTAGACGCGCTGGATTCAAAATCCAGTTCTTTCGGGAGTGTCCGTTCGAGTCGGACCAGGGGCACCACTTCAATTCCGGTTTGGCGAAGCCAAAATTTTTGCTCCAGCGGACCCAAAATAGAAATTGAAGGCTACGATAATGGCTATTGCGCGCTCGGGTGCCGGAGTTACGGCCTTCCCCCTCTGGCAATCCCCCTCCCAATCCCCCAAAAAATCAAATTTTAATGGAATAATTCAAACCATATAGACGTTTACTCCCTAGATGGTGGGACCTTTGAAAATCAAAACTGGCCGGAATAAACCCCGGCCACGAACCATGAATCGGGGAACACCATGATCAAGACCTCCTTAACCATTGCTCTTGCCGCTGCGGGCCTCGCGGCCCTGCCGCTCCATACGGCCCTCGCCGCCGATAAAACATTTGAAATTTCCGCCAATGCGCTGGCCCTCGACATCCAATCCGAGCTGCGTTTTGACAGCGCCAGCCTCGGCCAGGGCACATTGATCAATTTTGAAAATGATCTCGGCCTTGACTCCAGCAAAACCGCTTACCGCTATGAAGGCCGCCTGCGGCTTGGTCGCAATCATGTATTGGAAGGCAGCTATATGGATCTGTCACGCTCCGGCACTGGCACGCTGACACAGACCATCCAGTTCGGCGACCAGACCTATAATGTCGCCACAACCGTCGATTCGACCCTCGATATAAATTTCTACCGCTTCGCCTATAGCTATTATTTCATCAACCAGGCCAATGTGGAGCTTGGCGCCGCCATTGGCGTGCAAGTGCCGGATATTGACGCATCGCTGATTGATACCAACACCAATATCACCGAAAGCTATAGTGGCGCCGTGCCAATCCCCACCGTCGGCCTGCGTGCCAATGTTTCGGTTTTGCCCAATCTTTCCTTGCGTGGCAGTGCCGATCTGTTTTCCCTGTCAGCAGGCGATTTCGACGGCTCGCTGACAGATATTTCCGTCAAAGCCGAATACAGAATTCTCGACACACTCGGCATCGGTGTTGGCTATAACAAGTTTGACATTGATGGCAGCCTGCAAAACACCAGTCAGGACTTCGCCACCAATCTCAACTATGACGGCGCATCGGTATTTCTCAATCTCAGATTTTAGAGCCTATTTTCGTTTTGATGGAATCAAAACCGAAAAGGCCCCAGAGTCAGACCCCAACTCCCTCCAGATGATGGTCCCCATCCCAAAATGCACTCCGGAAGGCTTTAGCTTCCGGGGTGCTTGCTTTTCAGGCCCGAATTTCAGCCCTTGCAGGGCAGGATGACCGGCTGCATCTGGTCGGCCCAGCGGCCATCACCCGAATGCACACGGGCATTGCGTTGCAACTCAACGGTCACACCGGACAAAGCGGCATTGCGCAGGGTTTCGTTTAATTGCGCCACAGCCTTTTCTATGGCGGTGATGACGGTTTCATTTTGCGCTTTATGGTCCATAACGACTCTCCTTGTTAAACTGGAATATTGATGCTTATTCGGCGGCAATGAACTGCGCCGCTTCCGTGCTTTCGCCCATGGCGGTGGTGGAGGATTGGCCGCCGGTAATCGCCATGGAAACCGCGTCAAAATAACCCGTACCCACTTCGCGTTGATGTTTGGTGGCGGTATAGCCATTTTCTTCCGCCGCAAATTCCGCTTCCTGCAATTTCGAGTAAGCGCTCATCTGGCTTTGCTTATAGCCACGGGCCAGTTCAAACATGCCGTAATTCAACTGGTGGAATCCGGCCAATGTGATGAACTGGAACTTATAGCCCATGGCCCCAAGCTCCCGTTGAAACTTGGCGATGGTTGCATCATCAAGATTTTGCTTCCAGTTGAAGCTGGGCGAGCAATTATAGGCGAGCATTTTGCCCGGATGAGCCTTATGCACGCCTTCGGCGAATTTTTTCGCCTGCGCCAGATCGGGCTTTGAGGTTTCGCACCAGATAAGATCCGCATAAGGCGCATAGGCAATGGCCCGGGCAATGCAGCTCTCCAGGCCATTATGGATATGATAAAACCCTTCCGGCGTGCGCCCGGCCTCATAATCCACAAAAGGCTTGTCCCGTTCATCAATATCCGAGGTCAAAAGCTTGGCCGCTTCCGCATCGGTGCGGGCAATAATAAGACTGGGCACGCCCATCACATCCGCCGCCAGCCGCGCTGCCGACAGATTGCGGATATGGGCCGCGGTGGGAATGAGAACCTTGCCGCCAAGATGACCGCATTTTTTCTCTGCCGCCAGCTGGTCTTCAAAATGCACCCCGGCAACCCCCGCCTCGATATAGGCTTTCATAAGCTCAAACGCATTGAGCGGCCCACCGAAACCGGCTTCCGCATCGGCAATGATGGGCGCAAACCAGGTCTCCACGGATTTTTGGCCTTCCGCATGTTCAATCTGGTCGGCACGCTGAAAAGTGCGATTGATTTTTTTGGCCAGTTCCGGACCGGAATTGGCCGGATAGAGCGATTGATCGGGATACATGGCCCCTGCCATATTGGCATCGGCCGCCACCTGCCAGCCGGAAAGATAGATGGCCTTCAGCCCTGCCCGCACCATTTGCATGGCCTGATTACCCGATAGCGCCCCGAGGGCATTGACGAAATCATCCTCCTGCAAAAGCTGCCACAGGCGATTGGCACCATGCTCGGCCAGCGTATGGCGAATGGGCAGGGATCCGCGAAGACGCGCGACTTCTTGCGGGCCATAGGGCCGCTTGATACCGTCAAAACGGTTGGGGGCCGCATTGGGCACAAGATCAGTAAAGTCTGTCATGGGTTTACTCCTGAAAGTCAAAAACCTGTTTATTTTCTATTGCATCGCAATATTCTGTGACAATAATTACAGATTTTTCCTTGAAAACAATGGCCATGGACCCGGGATTCGGGTTAAATGGTCACAGAATTGACCGCCGGATTTGTAAATTTGTAAATTTTGTAAAGGAATGATCATGCGTGAGCAAAAAGTCTTTGCAGGCCCCAGAATCAAGCATTTGCGCCAATCCCGGGGGCTGACCCAGGCGGCCATGGCCCGCCATCTCGGTATTTCCGCCTCCTATCTCAATCTGGTGGAAAATAATCAGCGCCCGCTCACCACCCAGCTTTTGCTGAAACTGGCTGCCTCCTATGATCTCGACATTCGCGAATTATCCGGCGAGCGCGAGGCCAAAATCACCGCCGAACTGACCGAGGCTCTGGCCGATCCGTTTTTCAAAACCAGCCTTGCCCAGCGGGATCTGGCGGATTTTGCCCAAAGTCACCCGGACATCGCCAATGCTTTCGTCCGGCTCTATGGGGAATATCAGAAAATCAACAGCACCGGCCGCACCCCCACACCAACACCGGACAAGGACACGCCAAACCGTTTCCCGATTGATGAGGTTGGCGATCTATTCCTGCAAAATAATAATCATTATACGGATTTGGATGAGCGCGCCGAGCAGGTTTACGAACAAATGGCTGGCCAGGACCTGCTCGAAGGTCTCACCAAACGCCTGCGCGATCATCACGGGGTGCGCGTTTCCATATTGCCGCTCCACGCCCTGCCCGATACCCAGCGCCATTATGATCGCCATAATCAAAGATTATTCCTGTCGGAAATGTTGCCCCGGGCGAGCCAGATTTTTCAAACCGCCGTGCAACTGGCCTTTCTCGGCTTTGAAGAGGCCATTGAACGGGAGGTCAAACGCGCCACCCCCTCCTCGGAAGAAGCCACACGTCTCTATCGCATTGGACTTGGCAATTATTTTGCCGGTGCGGTGATGATGCCGCTGACCCAGTTTACCGCCGCCGCCAAAGAATTGCGCTATGATCTGGATATTCTCTCCAGCCGTTTTGGAGCCAGTATCGAGCAAGTGGCCCAGCGCCTGACTTCTTTGCAAAGACCGGGCAGCGATGCCATTCCATTTTTCCTGTTGCGCATTGATCATGCGGGCAATATTTCCAAGCAGATTTCCGCCGCCGGCTTTCGCTTTCCGCGCTTTGGCTCCACCTGCCCGCGCTGGAATATTCACGACGCCTTCCTCACCCATGGACGATCCAATGTGCAAGTGGTTGCCCTGTCCGACAGAACCCGCTTTTTGACCATTTCCCGTCAGGTCACATCCCTGAAACGCCCTTATGGTCAGGACCGCCGCAAGCTCGCCATCGCCTTGGGCTGCGACATCGCCCATGCCGGAGAAATTGTCTATGGCGACGGGCTCAATCTTGAAGACGCAACCCCCATCGGCATTACCTGCCGGGTTTGCGAACGCCCCAACTGCACCACCCGCGCCGCGCCGCCCATGACACGCCCCCTATTCATCGACACCTGGCGCAAAGGCGTCTCGGCCTTTGAGTTTTGAACAGTCACATTTTTACAAAGCATCTGCAAATGCCCACCGCCCCAAATTTCCCCTTTTGTTCTTTTCGCAAACAGGGCTAGAAGACAGGGTTCAGCTATTTAGGGCGAAAATTGTGACGCGAATTTTGGGTATTGATCCGGGGCTCAGGGCTTGCGGCTGGGGGGTGATTGAAAGCGCTCATGGGCGGCTTTCCTTTGTCGCCGCCGGGGTGATTGAGCCGCCTGCTAAAAACAAAGCCTCTTTGGCAGCGCGCCTTGCTGCTTTGCACAGGGAAATTACCGCCATCATCACCCACCATGCGCCCGCCGAAGCGGCTGTCGAGGAGACCTTCGTCAATAATAATCCCCGCGCCGCCCTCACCCTTGGACAGGCGCGCGGCGTGTGCCTTAGTGCTCCGGCCTTGCAGGGGCTTGATGTTGCCGAATATGCCGCCAATAAAATCAAAAAATCCGTGACCGGAGTCGGCCATGGGGACAAAACCCAGATTCAGGCGATGATAAAAGTCCTGCTGCCCAAAGCGGGCCTGCAATGCGCTGACGCTGCCGATGCTTTGGCGGTCGCCATCTGTCATGCCCATCATCGCGACATTACCGAAAGGATCGCAATTGCATGATCGGACATTTGAAAGGCACAGTTCTAAGCGTCAGCGCCGAGGGTGCCATTATTGATGTGCAAGGGGTCGGCTATGAAATAGCCGCCACCGCCCGCCTGCTCGACCGGATGCGCATTGGTGAAGCCGTATCGCTGGCCATTGAAACCATGGTGCGCGAGGATTTCATTCGCCTGATCGCCTTTGAGGACGCTGATGAGCGCGCCTGTTTTCGCCTGCTGCAATCGGTGCAAGGGGTCGGCGCGAAAGCGGCTTTGGCAATTTTGCAGGTGCTGCCAACGGACGCCGTGCTCGATGCCATTGCCATGGGCGACGAAGCCGCCATCACCCGCGCCCAAGGGATAGGCAAAAAAATCGCTACACGGATTATCACCGAGTTGAAATCCAAAGTGGATCCCCTGCAACAGGCACGCGGGGTAGTCAAATTCGCCCCGACACAAAATGGCCAAGCCGCCGCCCCAAGCAAGACCCGCTCTGACGCTGTATCGGCGCTGATCAATCTCGGCTATGATGCAAGCGCCGCCCGCCTTGCCGTCACCCGTTATGCCAATGACAACCCGCAAGCCAAACTCGAAGAATTGATCCGTCAGGGCCTTAAGGACCTAGCCACATTATGAGCGCCGCCCCGAAAAATCCCGTATTAGACGCCACCAATCGCGAAGCGGCCGACCCGGCCTTGCGGCCAAAAATGCTTGGCGATTTTGTCGGCCAGGCTCCGGTTTGCGATAATCTCGGCGTTTTCGTCAGCGCAGCCCGCCAGCGCGGCGCGGCCCTCGACCATGTCCTGCTCCATGGTCCCCCGGGGCTTGGCAAAACCACCCTCGCCCATATCATCGCCAATGAATTGGGCGTCAATTTCAAATCCACGTCCGGCCCGATCATTACCAAACCCGGCGACCTCGCCGCCATCCTCACCAATCTCGAGCCGCGGGATGTCTTGTTCATTGATGAAATTCATCGCCTGTCCCCTGCTGTCGAGGAAGTGCTCTATCCGGCCATGGAAGATTTCGCCCTTGATCTGATGATTGGCGAAGGCCCGGCGGCGCGCTCGGTAAAAATCGACCTACCGCGCTTCACGCTGGTGGGGGCGACCACAAGATCCGGCCTGCTGGCCAAACCTTTGCTCGACCGCTTCGGCATTCCCCTCAGGCTTGATTTCTATACGGAAGATGAACTGACCCATATTATTGAACGCGCCGCACAAAAACTCGGCGCCCCCATGCGCGATGGCGGGGCGCGGGTTATCGCAAGG
>JALSJA010000249.1 GCA_026989615.1 Parvularculaceae bacterium
CATGTGGCAATGGCAGTTGGCTATTTTTGCGCTGATGACTTTTGCGCTTACAATATTTGTAACGCCTTATGCGCGCGACTGGATACATAATCAGCCTACGGATAATGAAATGCTCAATCAGCGCGGTGCCCGACAGATTGGCAAAGTGGTTCGCGCCCATGGCGATTTCGTGGACGGGATTGGCAAGGTCAAACTCGATGACACGGTCTGGCTGGCCAAGACGGAACCGGATGCAGAAATAGTTGCGGGCACGCAATTAGTTGTAAAGGATATAAAAGGCGCTACACTAATAGTCGCAAAACAGTAATCGGGGCTGTTTCGGTTTGTCCGAGATTGTATGAGTTGAGAACGACAGACGAAAAGGGATGGATCAGCCCAAGCTAGGAGTGGCTTTTGCTGATCCATCCTCCCGCCATCAGGCCCCCTATCCGGACAGTCCCTATCCGGGCAGCCTCTGTCTGGGCCATGCTCCGGAAAATTGTTTTTGCATTTTGATCCGAGATTTTCCTCTGGCTTGACAGCCTGCCTGCTTTTTCCAAAAGCAGGCATTTTTTTGCCGTAATTTTCTTGCCCAATGGCTCCCATGAGAAAATACAATATTGCTTTTATCGGCTTTGCCATTCTGGTGCTTTTTGGCCTCCCCCTTGCGGCGCAAGCGCAAAACCAGACGGCCTATGGTCATCTTATCGCCAAAACGGCCGAAGCCATGGTCGGGGCAGATATTCAATATGACCCGGCCTATGTGGGGCTTGCCTATCCGTTCGGGGATGTGGCGCAAAATCGCGGTGTCTGCGCCGATGTGGTGATAAGGGCCTATCGTGCCGTGAATGTGGATTTCCAAAAACGCGTCCATGAGGATATGAAGACGAATTTCTCCCAATATCCAACCCGTTGGGGGTTGTCGCGCCCGGACAGGAATATTGACCATCGACGGGTGCTTAATCTGGAAGTTTATCTGCGGCGCCAAGGCGCAGAAATAGCGGGCGGGCGGGATCTGAGCGCTTATCAGCCGGGGGATATTGTCGCATGGACCCTGCCCGGCGGCCTGCCACATATGGGCATTGTCTCAACCAGAAAGGCCAGCGATGGCGAGCCGCTTATAGTCCATCATATTGGCGGCAGGCCGCGCCTCGACAAAATATTGTTCGAATGGGATATGACCGGCCATTATCGCTATTTCGTACCAGAAGGCGCCCGGGACCGCTAAAGCCCGAGCATCTTCCTTATTTGCCGGGGTGTCACGCCCTCGGCGCGCAAGGATTGCAATGTCTTGGATTGATCCCGCTTGGAAAATTTTTTGCCCTGTTCGTCTGTAATCAGGCGATGGTGGTGATAATGTGGGGCGGGCAGGCCGAACAGCATTTGCAAGACAGAATGAATATGGCTGGCATGGAATAAATCCTGTCCGCGTATCACATGGGTTATGTTTTGCGCGCCATCGTCCAGAGTACAGGCCAGATGATAGGCGATGCCGGTATCTTTGCGCGCCAATACCACATCACCGAATAAAGACGGATCAACGGGAATATCGCCTCTTTCGCCCGCAGGGCCGATGCCGGTTTCATGGAAAGACAAGGCGCTTAACGCTCTTTCATAATGTGCCTGCAAGGCGCGGCAGGATAGCCGCCAGGCAAAGGGGGCTCCTGCCGCCAATCTTTCCGCTTCTTCCTTTGCTGGCAGG